>CAZVPA010000185.1:0-4011 GCA_964628995.1 uncultured Nitrososphaerota archaeon
CATAATATATGTTAGGGTATTCGCGTTGGCTGGTCTGAGTGACTACATCGCCCTACTAACATATAACATTGGGGCTGTATACTCCACACAGCTAAACTCTGGGGGTACTGGCGTCATGGGGGAGTTATTCACATACTTATTGCTTGGGTTCGCCATAGTAACCATTATTGCGATAGTGGAACTACTGATAATATTCAACTTTAAGAGGAGGGCAGAGGGGATCCTGTATGAGTAGTACACTCATAAGTGTGAGGAACCTATATGCTGGATATAATAGCAAGCCAGTAATAGAGGACATATCCTTCGAGCTTCATGAGTCAGAGCTAATGGTGATCATGGGGCCGAACGGTGCTGGGAAATCAACCCTAATCAGGGCAATCTTGGGGCTTGTCAGAATAATCAGTGGTGAGGTCAACGTTATGGGGTATAGGGTTTTAGAAGACCCACAACATGTAAGGAGACTGGTTGGTTATGTCCCACAGAGGGAGCATATATCACCAAACGTCCCCGTTAGGGTGAAGGATATTGTTCTCTCTGGACTAATGCTCAGGAGGGGCCCCCTATACATGCCAAGTAGGAGGGATATGATAGCTCTGAAGGAGATACTGGAGAAGGTTGGCCTACCGAGGGATACGTGGTTTAGGAGATTTAACGAGTTGTCTGGCGGCCAACAACAGAGGGTACTACTTGCTAGGGCACTAATATCAAGACCAAAAATACTGCTGCTTGATGAGCCCTTCTCAGCAATAGATGTGGTATCCCTCAGAGAAATAACAGACTTCTTGGCTGAGCTCAAGAAAAAGGAAAAACTGGGAATAATCATTGTTCTACATGAAATAAACGAGATCATTGGATATGTGGACAAAATAATGCTGATAAACAAAAAAATGGTGGCTTGTGGGGAGCCACTATCGGTCCTAACACCAAAAAACCTAAAGGAGGCATACGGTATTGATGTCGAAGTAATACCCTATGGGGACAAATGCATAGCGATAATAGGTGACCGCCATGCCTAGCATCATAAGCATAATCAGTAATCCCTTCATGATAAGGGCAGTAATAGCCATAGTACTCATCGGGGTAATATCAGCAACAGCGGGAAGCATGGCTACATTCCGAGGACTCTCATTCTTTGTCGTGGGGATCGCACACTCAGCACTCGCCGGGGCCGCACTGATGATACTCCTCGACCAATATGGTATTGTACGGGGAATAAACCCGATCTTTGGAGCAATAGCCTTCTGCCTACTAGTGGCACTAGTGGTAGGCCTAAGCGAATCGGAGAGCTTGGAGAGACTGGAAACAACGATAGGTGTTGTATTTGCCTTCTCCATGAGTCTCGCATTACTATTTATTTCCCTCATGAGGGAGTACTCTGTGGAGGCTTGGGCACTAATACTTGGGGACATACTGTTGCTTACGGAGAAAGATATAATCATCCTGACAATAACAACAGTAGTAGTCTCATTCCTCTTCATAATATTCCTCAGAGAATTCATATTCATATCCTTCGATCCGGAGGGATCGAGAGCGATTGGTGTGAATGTTAGACTATATCATATCCTCATGCTGGTACTAATCGCAGTATCCACAGTAGTACTACTCAAGGGGATAGGGGCAATACTGGTCTACGTCGTACTGATAGTTCCCCCCACAATAGCCAATAGAATTGGGAAGAACGTTACACACGTAATGATGACATCATTCATAATCTCCATAATAAGCGGTATGTGTGGGCTACTATTATCACTCGTTATAGCCGCGGCCCCAAGCGCACTGATAGGACTAATACTCACAGTGGTCTATTTCGTATTTATTAGGTGGCATAAATCTTCATGAAAAGACATACGTATCCACGATTACTAGGCGTGTTGTTAGTATATAAAACATCTTTAAAGGTATATATCGACTGGTTTTTTTCTCTTTTTCCCAGAAATAATTAGGAATAATTGGGGAGTATTATGAAGAGAGAAATAATATGCCTATCGATCCTTCTCATCCTAATGATGCCCCTCTGGAGTGGTAGTATGGTTACTACCAAGCCTCATACTGGAGGGATTGAGTCCAAGCAAGCAGTGTCGATGCCATCATTCAGGATATCACAACAGAGATCCCCGAAGATATTTAATTTAAGTCTGGATATGGTCTCGGAATTCAATTCTAGTGTCCAATCAATACTAGTAGCCGATGGTGATGGGGGAACAAAAGTAGTTGTTGTCGCGACAAGGGATGAAATAATTGCTGTCCAGGGAGCATCATGGAGGTACGAGTTGAGGTATGATGATGGTACCTTTGATGAATTCCTAAGCATGTCTAGTGGGGATGTGGATGCTGACGGTATAGATGAAATAGTCGTCCTGAGTGAGGGAGAATTGATGTATATAATCAATGCTGAGGACGGCACACTCGCATATAAGAGAACCACAAATCTAGGCACAAACTTCGACAAGATATGTATAGCAGATGTAGTAGGTATTGCTGGGAAGGAGATAATAGTGTATAGCGAGAACAGTAATAGGCTACATGTATTCACAAACAATGGGATGTACCTGGGGACAATAACACTATCAATAATTGACGATATAGAATACGTTACTGCGGGAGAGATCAATGCCTCCTATGCTGGGGACGAATTATTGGTTCTTGGTTATGACACGACCTCTGGCTACTACTATATCGCAGCCCTAAGTCTCCACCAGTATCCATACTCATACAGTACAATATTTACTAGGGGCCTCGGAACCAACTACATCACCACATATACGCCCACAGATATTTTTGGGTTAGTATACATTAGGAACATTACTGTGGAGTTCGGGGATGAGTTAATAATAGTTGGTGTGAGAGCGACCGGTAGTTCCAACATATATCTGACGGTCTGGAATACGTCTGGAAGAATCTCCCAATACTGGCCAACAGGCATAACAATTGGAACATCAAAGAAGTGGGCATACATATACTTCTATGACTTCAATGGTGATTCTCAAGAAGAGATGGTGGTCGCATCAAAGGACAGGACAATATTCGTCCTAAACTATACTTCCTACCAGAGTGTGGCACATCCAGGTGGCCTAGATATATTGGGAGAGTCAATATATTATAGGAGTGACATCTCCAATGTATCGGCTCTAATGATATGTAAAAATATTACTGAAGAGATAACATATGCGTGTGTTGTCAATGTATCTAACATATCAACATTCGAAGTACTGGCCCGTCAAGCCCTATATACTGGGGACATAGCGGGCGAAAAAATAGTGATGGATACGGACAAATACTATCTTTATGGTGGAGGCAGATTCTTTACAGGTACGGCATCTGGATCTACTTTATCATTACCAGAGATAGAATACATATATGCGAACTATGACATAGGGTATCCCCAAGCCTTACCAAACCATGAGATAAGACCAATATTGAATAGTGCTGGTTGGACGAGGGTATACTCCTATGATGGGTCACTCATATACGAATATAGGGCATTGGCTGGAAGATCAACAATGGCTGTGCTGGGGTATCAGGACTATTTGCCGGGATCATCGGGATATGAACTGGCAATATGGGAATATGCTGGATCTATTGGTGGTAGCCCACAGTACTACATTAAGCTTGTCTCTGGGAGTATAGAGAAGACATATAATGTCTCGCTACCAGGCATGGGCTCTATAGGGATTGATATATCGCCCCCTGTTCCAGGGTCAAACTATGCCATACTGCTCGTATATAACTATACATCGGGCATATATGTCCTCGCAAAACTAAACCTTGACGATGGGAGCATAGAGCTTGGGAGCCGCCTAGGGGCGTACGTGGTGTGGATAGCCCTGATAAAGACCTATGATACATATTACCACATATTCCTAGATATGTCCACCCAACAGACCCTGTACTTTGTGGATCCAAACACGGCATATATAGTCGGTATCAAGGACCTACCAGAGCAGGTATATTCTGGATACTCAATACATGTGGTGGATATAGATAATGATGGTAATGACGAGATAGTGATGC
>CAZVPA010000186.1:0-4007 GCA_964628995.1 uncultured Nitrososphaerota archaeon
TATGAAAAATCGAATTTTCATTCGTTTAGAATTGGGTTGTATGTGAATAACATATGGTAGATGTGTCTCCAAGGTTCGCGGATAAGCGTCCAGTAATAAACGTAACGTATGAGAGTGGGATCCCGCTGATTGGCTGTATTGCGTTTGGGCTTATAGATAGGGGGACAAATACTATCCAGGTTAGGCCTACATCGCTGTGTCCGTTGAATTGTATTTTTTGTTCTACTGATGCTGGGCCGAGGAGTAGGAGGAGACAGGCGGAATATATTGTCCAGCTAGAGTATATTGTGGATGAATTCAGAAAGCTTGTTAGGTATAAGGGAGAGTACGGGATAGAAGCCCACATAGATACCGTCGGAGACCCCCTAACATATCCCAGAATAGTGGACCTCGTGCAGGAATTGAGGGATACTAGGGGGGTAGAGGTTGTCTCCATGCAGACACATGGTCATTTGCTAAATGAGAAAATAATCGATGAGCTTGACGATGCGGGTCTTGATAGGATTAACCTATCGATAGATGCATTGGATCCGGAGCTTGCTAGGTATATTTCTGGGACACCAACATATGATGTGGAGAGAATAATGGGTCTTGCGGAATACATAGCAAAGAACACAAACATAGACTTACTCATAGCTCCCGTATGGGTGCCGGGAATAAATGATGGGGAGATCCCGGAGATCATAGAGTTTGCCCTGAGGATTGGTGCAGGGAAAAGATGGCCTGCGTTGGGTATCCAGAAATATGTGCCCCACAAGAGGGGGAGAAAGCCTAGAGGTGTAAAACCAATGACATGGGGGGAGTTCTATCGTAGTCTAGCACAATGGGAGGAAAAATATAATACGAAGCTAATATTGTCCCTCGAGAGAGATTTCGGGCTTCACAAGAGAAGGATGCTACCACTGAGGTATAGGGTGGGAGAAAAAGTTGAGGTGGAGGTAAAGGCACCGGGATGGCTCAAGGGGGAAGTCCTGGCCACTGCTGGTGATGTAAGTATAACGGTAGTGAAGGTCCCGAGGATGCCTAAGGAGGGGACACGGCTATTCGTGGAGATACTGAGGAACAAGCATAACATATATATTGCGCGGTTGACATAGTAGTCCAACAATATCCTTTTTAAAAGCAGAAAGCTAATTCTTACTATACCACTGGTGAAATCGATGAGCAGTAGTATGTCGATAGATGAGGTTGATGATATACTAGCATTGGGAGAAACCCCCTCAAAGACGCTTTCATACATAGTGCTTTGTTTCATGATACTATTTTGGGTCTCTGGTGGATTCATCATCTCGCTGTTCCTCTGGGGATCAAGAACAGCAATAACTGGTGCCCTAGGAAGGATACTTGGATTCATGCTCGAATGGAAAACAATGGTGATCATAGGAGTAATTTTTATAGTAATGCTCCTAGCGGCATTTCTATATCTCTATCTAATCTATAAGTTCGCTAGAGAGCTTCTAATGGCACTATATGTATTGCTTGGAGTAGGACTACTTGGTTTCGGAGTATTCCTGATATATCTAGACCCAAACCTAATGGTGGCTGGAGCAATATTTGCTATTATTGGGCTCATAGTACTGATACTATTCCTAGTATTTAGGGAGAGAATATCCTTGGCTGGTAGAATGATAGAGCTATCAGCAAAGAGTGTGTGGGATGAAAAAGGAACAATGTCACTAATAATAGTGAAGGCATTACTCATAGCATGGACCGTAATTACTTGGATAATAAGTCTGTTTTTCTGGACCATAATGACATACGCCGCACTCGAAGGCAGTCAATATCAGGGGGTCATAACACTTGCCACCGGCCTACTTTTGTTCTTTGCTGGTCTATGGGTTTTAATATTCCTAGATACGTTCTTTAGTGCTGCGATAGTGAGAATAATACATGATTGGTATAGATCCCCCGAAGTCGATGTTGCGAGTGTAAGAAAGGGAATAGGGAAGGCTTGGGAGGTTTCTGGATCCCTCGCAAAGTACGCGTTGATCTTCGCAATACTCTCATTCATAATATATCTAGCCAGATCCTATTCGCGGAGAGGCCGTGGAAGAGGGGCGATTGCTGCGCGAATTGTGGCTTGGGTTACAGGTTTCACACATGACGTACTAAAGTTCCTAGGTTTCTATATGATTCCAGCTATGGTGATAAGGAAGGCGGGTTTCAAGACAGCATTTAAGGACTCCGTAAACAAGCTTAGGGATCTATTCATAGAGACAATAGCAGGGATGTTTGGCTTTGAAATAGTACTTGGGTTCCTTGCCTTCATTACTGCAGGATCCATGGGGATAATAGGGTACTTCATAGGATACTATGTCTTCTCCCCAATAGTCGGAATAAATATGGATCCCACAACAGTCGGGCTTATATCGGGGATTGGGCTTTTTGTTTTGAGTCTTATACCCATAGGACTCGCCACCTCAGCTGTTTCTGTGGCTTGGAAGACAATACTATATGAGTATGGCCTAGACGTAGAGTTTGCCTCGAGAGGAATAGCTTTACCCTCGCGTCTACCAGAAGATATAAAGATGAAATTCGCGGAGGTATTAGAAGAGCGCAGAGTACCCGTGTCTCCAGTAGCCACAGCTTAGAGTTCATCTATGATCTCTAGAACCCCCCTTCTCATTTTTTTGGGGTCTATGTTTGGGTTGATGATGATGAATTGTTTTTTTGATCTATAGAAACTTCCCCTTAGAGTTCTTGTGTGTCCGTTTGACCTCAGCCGTATTAGATACTCTCGGTATGATTCTATATCAATGTCCCGATGTACCCTAAGTCTCCATATGATTCTCTCCCTGAATTTGGTGATGGATATTGTTTCATATGTTGACATCACTACTGGCACCACATCATACTTCTTCTCGAGGGGAAATAAAACATGTGGATACGTGAGTCCTACATGGAAACTATGTATGTAGGTTGGCTGGAAAAAGAGTGTTGTTTTTTATTCCATATATATTTTTCTTGTTGGGGTATGTGGTGTGGATATATGTGGGGTCTCTCAATAAGAGAGGGTATCAAAATTCTTATAGTCACGCTCTTGGCGACCATACTTGCTGTGATAATACAGCTAGTAGTTGTTTCTGGAGCGGATACATTATTCTCGGTAATATCGAGCCCCCAGAACTTGGTGGACTCTCTATATCAGGCCTTTAGTCTGCCAATATCAAGCTTCTCCCTATTTGTCATTCTTGTCACAATGTTTGCATTCTCAACATCATTCCTGAATTCGATATATAGCGTGTTAGCTGGTGGTGTAGAGCTAAGGCCAAGTGTTAAGGCGGAGAAACCAAAGAAAGAAAAAAAGAAGAAGGAAAAGAAAGAAAAGAAGAAAAAGGAGGAGGCTAAGGTTGAGGCTAAACCTCCTGAGGAGCCAGTTATTGATACTGGTAACTACTGTAAGATATGTGGCAAGCCGATATCCCTAGGTAGGGCAATATGTAAGGAGTGTGAAGCAATGTTAAGGGGCGAGGCACCACCCACACAGCAGCAAGCGGAGGCGGGGGCATGATATATTATACTTTTTAGGATTTTTTCCTATGGTGAGCAGTTTGGGATCGGCGGAGTATATACTGGAGCTTGAGAATGTCGTTAAGGAATATAGCGGAAAGCAGGGAAGGGTTAAAGCCCTACAAGACATAAACCTAAAAATAAAGAGGGGCGAGTTTGTAATAATTCTAGGCCCAAGCGGTGCTGGAAAATCAACACTGCTAAACATAATGGCTGGTATGGACAGACCAACGAAAGGCCGAGTAATCTTCTCAAAGCGTGATTATGGGGACCTAGATGAGGAGGAACTAGCGAAGATAAGGAGGGAGAAATTTGGGTTTATCTTCCAATCATTCAACCTTATAGATTCACTAACAGTATTCGAGAATGTAGCAATGCCCGTTATACCGACAGAACTCCCACTAAAGGAGATATATGCGAGGGTCGACGAGCTACTCGCGGAAATGAGGATGCTTGGGAAGAAACATAGGTTCCCAAAACAACTCTCAGCAGGAGAA
>CAZVPA010000187.1:0-3978 GCA_964628995.1 uncultured Nitrososphaerota archaeon
TATTGAGGAATGCCTTCAGTATGATTCATATACATATCTTCTAGAAATAGTGATTGTTAACAATGTTGAGTTCTATAGGATTCCCCAATATGCTGTTGATGTAGGTAATGATGTCGTCGTACAGGGAGATGCGGTAGGTGTTAAACTTAATGTTTTTGATGCGTATGGGAATGCTATAATTGATGGCGATACACGGCTACTTATTGATAATTCTACAAGCTATCTTGTTTTGACCCCTCTTGGAAATGGTTCATATATTGTGGATGTCCCGACGATCGAGCTGAGCCTAGGGCCCCATCTATTTACAATAGAGTTTACGCATGATAGATTCCAAGGGTTCCATCACAACATAACAGTTGTTGTTCTTGGGGAGCTAGATCCAATAATATATGTTCCCCAGAATGTTTCGCAGGGCGCGAACCTGACGTTGATAATCGCATTGTTTGATTCCTTTCACAACCCTGTTGGTGGTTGTAATGTAAGCATAGTGTTTTTCAATGCGTCCTATAAACCGACAGCTATATCATATAACGAATATGTGCTCAATATATTAAACATTAGTGTTCCTATAGGATCGTATGTCCTTTATGTATATATAAACCATCAATACGCTGTTCCACTTACTATTCGGCTCCCAATTAGGGTATCAGGCGGATTAGATGTCGATATCGCAATAGTGGAGCCAGAACTAGAAATAGTCCAAGGAGATAGTTTCACATTGGCGATAAGTGTCAGGGATGAGAAGGGCTATTCGATTGATGACGCAACAGTAAGTGTGATGCTACATGGGAAGGAGTTTGGCGCCGTATTTAATGGTTCTGGTGTATATATTTCTAGGATCTCCACGCATGGTGTTCCAGCTGGGGAACACAAAGTATATGTATACATCCATCATCCAGTGGTGGGCACAGTTATCGAAGAATATAATGTAACAATCGTAGGTTTGATGGATATAAGTTTTAGCTTCGATAATGAGACTCTGTATCAGGATGAGGAGTATACGCTAAGAGTATCGGTTCTAGACATTTTTGGGTATAGTGTGGAGAACGCCTCGGTATATATAGAGATTCATAATATTAGTCAGAGGGCCAACGAGATTTCTCCGGGGGTGTATGAGGCACGGATATCATTTAGTGGTTTCCACCATGGTAAGTATTTGATGTTTATCTATGTCGAGAAGGAATACTATCAAAGCAAGGTTTTGACGGCAACAATACTGCTTAAAACGAAAATGCCGAAGCTTACTATAACTACGAGTGTACTCCTAGAGATTCTAGCTATATCATTGATTGCATCCTTCGTTGGATTAGCAATATATCTCTGGATAGCGAGGAAAACCAGGGTCATACATGAGGATCCAGGGGCGATAAGAGGTATAGCTAGGCTTCTAAACATAGTCTACATAGTAGTATTTACTGGATTTCTTGTATCGGTCTACACCGCCGAGTATGTATCTAGGAAGGGACAATACACATTGGCTATGGGGCTGGCAAGCCTAGCCCTCATCATATCGATATTATTGACGGCAATATGGACATATAAGGATCTAAGCCTAATAATCATAACAGAAAAATACAGTCGTAGGGGATTCCTGTTCTGTCTCTGGCACCTTGCTATTGCTCCAATATTACTACTACTAATCTTTAGGTATGGACTAAGTGTCGAATGGTTCTATGTCCATGTAGTCGAGGACATTATTGTGGTCTATGATTACCAGATACCAAAGCTCCTGATCTCTGTCATGGGTGTCTATGTTTCATCATTCGCGATAATAGTAGTAAAGCTCTATAGGGAGGCCCTGAAGACCCTAGGAAAGATAAGATTTATGAGATATAGGGAGACACCAGAGAGTGTCATTGTTAACGAGAAAGTAGACTCAATAAACAGAATGACAAACTCTATGAGGATAAAATTCCTTATGTTCCTAGCGGTTGTAGGGGCTACAGTAGTGTCGACAACAAAGCTGGTCCAGTATTATGCCATAGGCCTTGTGGTTATACTACCAATACTCATAATAGTAGTCATACCATACATCACACTGCGGCTTCTATTAATTGTGGGGAAGATATCTAGGGAAATAAGGAAACATATCCCTCATTAGCATGAAAAATCTTTATAATATGTGATACCCAAACACTATTCGTAGTACTCAAAACAATCGTCAAATCCATGGAGGATCCAGATAGGTGTGAAGCTTTATAAAGCCATTTTTTTGGGTTTTAATATAGCAACGAAGGTGGGGCTGTATGAGGAGACTATATGTGTTTGCCCTAATTTCCATTCTATTGTTGGCGGTACCCATTATCAATATGAATCACAAAGCAGGGAACACGTCTACAGCAGTCTCCATCCAGCCCCAAGACACACCAGTAGTAAAAACAATGGCGACAACACAGACATTTATCCTGACTGAGAGTAACAATAGTTATTGGTATGAGTTCTCGGTCGAACCGGGGATATACGCGGTCGAGGTAGAAACCCAAAACAAAGGGCTAGGTGTAGTAGATGTAGACATAGACCTATACCAGAAAGAAAAACTATATGCTGTCCCACTTGGAAGAGAGGTGGAGACATGGTCCCTAGTGTCAGGAGTTGGAAGCAGCCTGTGGCTTGGCCAGCCCTATTATTGGCGCAAGCTGGTAACTGTAAGATCCTCTGGATCGATGGCTGTATCAATAGAGACGAGCGACTCTTCGGGCTATAGGGTTGAAGGAGAGATCATAATAGATAAGATTGCGGGCTTCGATGGTCTGGAGAATATACCAAGTGCTAAAAACATCACGATGTCTGAGGGCACCGAGTACATAGTGTATAAGATCGATCCTGGGGCATACAATATAACTACGTTGTCTGAGGCCCCAACACAGACAATAAAGTATAGCTATGTTTACGTATGGATAGCACCTTGGGATATATGGTACCTAGACGAGGGAGAACAGATAGAAATATATATAAATGATACCAAGGTTGGCACAATAAGGGAGGATAGCTGGGATATTGAGAGATATAGTGTCCCAGAAATCGGTACATATGAGATAAAACTCAAGTATACTAATACGACAAAGGCTTATGGGGTATATATAGATGATCTCTACATATACTATCGGTGGAATGGAGCACCCATCTATAATCGGTACTGGATAAACATAAATACATGGCTCGACGCAACATCCAGCGAGTATACATTTACCAGCGACTTCTACTATACCGATACACCAACTCTCTACTTCATGATATATGACGCAGATACTGGGGTTCAACAATACCTCTGGTCTCTCTGGGGGTATGATTATGATGAGGAGATAGTATATATAAACGATACCTCTTACTTCGTCATAGAGAAGAGCTATGTGGATATGGAGGCAAACATTACAATATATTCATCAGCCGTAACCTACGAGACAATAAACCCAGGCGAGACAAAGACAGTGGTGCTTGATGAAGCATCCGAGTATAAATACTTATTCTTCAACTTCGAGAAGGATCACTACTATAAGATATATATGGATGTATCAAGCAACATAAATTGGTCAGTATTTATGGTGATGTTGCCAGGGGGTGGGGACCTCGCATATATCGATACGTATTGGAATTATGAGGAATATACCACACGGCTAGTCATGACAGAGCTTACCTATATTTCGAGGGATAGCCCACTCTATAAGTTCCCAAAAATATATACGATTCACTACACATACCTCGAATTTGAGGATGGTAATCTAACAGACATAGACTATCACTACAGGGAACTCGGTATAGTAAGTGGCGTATTTGTATGCCTCTATGGATACAATTATAGTGCGATTACAGGGTCAGACGACTATGCTACAGTAACTATACATCTAGAAGATCTAGGTGAGATCGCATCCATAGGTTCTGGAGAGACGAAGGAGGTAAGCCTATCATATGGCTCCGACGGTAAGATCTATGAAGTCTTGAAACTCGATGTGGAGATCGGGAAGGAGTACAAAGTAACGA
>CAZVPA010000188.1:0-3964 GCA_964628995.1 uncultured Nitrososphaerota archaeon
ATCCTCTAGAGCCTCCTTATACTGTCCCTCAAGAACAATATTAATTTGTTCCTCATCCTTTCCAGTAATCGTCATTCTCTCTAGCTTTTCTATCCAACCAGAGTCCTCGCTCAATAACACCACCAAAATTAATATGAAACAGTATTAAGAATAAAAATAGGAATGTCATATCATCCATATTGGTTTGTTGTGTTTGATTTTTTCGAATTCTGCGAGGGCGATGTTGTTTCTCTTTACGTTTGCTAGTTTGTGTGCGTAGTGTATTGTTATTGGTAGTTTTGCATATCCAAGTTTTGTAGCATAATTTAGTCTTGTTAGCCAGAAGACTTGTCTTGCTACGTCTTTCAGCATTTCTTTATTTTTGATTTTTTGTGTTTTTTGTTTTATTAGTCTAAATCTCAAGATGTTTGGTGGTACGCCAATTGGTACGTCTGATCCTAAGGATTGAATGCCATAGGTTATGTACCATTTTCCGTCCTTTGCTAGTTGCCAGCCTAGTTCTGTATAGCAGCCTGACTCCGCCAGATTTATTCTATAGCCTATCCTCTTCAATAGTGGGAACCCGCCTCTTCGCTTTGGAAAGCTCAAAATTACATAGTCATAGCCCCATTGTTCCATGTATTTGGATATTTTTTGTACCTCATCATAGTAGTAGTCTCCGTCTCGGTGGAAAACTATTAGTTGTGGCTTTATTTTTGATGCCTCAACACTATAAACTATAGATTCTAGGAAGCTCCTAAAGCTGGCGTCGGATATTTTATCTCCCTTCTCAACCTGTATTTCGCTCTCGAAGTAGTCTATGACTTGGCCTCTAGAATCAAAAACTACTACCCCGCCCATTCCCCTCTGACCGAGGTCTTCTCTATATGAAATATCATATCCTACATACATTGCGGATTCATAACTTCCCGATACATTTCCAGCTAGTATCCATGGTCTTAGACCTACTTTGGCATATATTGCTATCGCTAAGTTTTGGATTATGCTCCTTCCCTTTCTATAGTTTTTATGGTATTCCCTTAATTTTTCTGCTGTTATCGTCTGAATGGGCATTGCTATGGTGCCATTATATTTTGACCAAGCTATTTTTCTGAGTATCCAGTAGTATCCATCTGGTCTCTTATCTTGTCGTAGTATTATATGTAGTAGTAATTTTGCTGACTGCTTATTCTTTCGCCACTCAGGAATTATATTAGTGAGTATTTTAGCATAAGTCCTCGTAGGCATTCTATCTAGATATTTTTCCTCAATAAGCTCTATTTCACTATTAAATGTTGTTGAGAGCTCCTGCTCTATTGCATTAATAATGTTACTCGTGTATCTCTGATATTTTTTAAGTCCAAGCACATACAGATGTATCTTTATGTCTCCGTCATATGGGCCATATTCTCGTAGTCCCTTTATTGGTATCCTATGCGTATTGTCTCCCGCAAATAAGAAGGTTGGCGGATCTATTTTATGCCACAACAGCATTTTCCTTCACCTCCACCAATGGCGGTAGATTTTCAATATACATGCTTACGGTTTCTTCGAGTAACTGCTTAAGCTGGTCATGGTTTCGTGGTCTTGTCGTTCTGTGTATATCATCGAGTTCTCTATCATCTAGAAACACGGATAACATCTCCATGCTTGGTGTTAATACGACTAGGTTACCTAGATAATCTAATCGCTCTTTTTTCTCTACAATGACGACTATATCGCTCTTGAATTTGGGGTTCAATTCTACAATATCCTCCAGTTTTCCTTTATTGTGATAATATCTCTCTATTGATTCTATTTTCTTCCTATGCTCTGGTTCTCCAGGGAGGCAGATGTTTACAAATTTACCAGCATACTTTGGCCCTATATTTCTCCTCCAATAATTTTCGATCGTGTTTAGGTCGATGCCACCTAGTTCATCTAGCAATTGTTCCTTCGGAACTCCTCTTTCTATGTTTTCCCGAAGTATTTCGCTAAGCGGCTTTGTAAGTTCAAATTCGAATGCTGGGACTATTGATACTCTTAGTCTCTGGATGCTGGATAGGTCTACTAGGTAGTAATCTACTATGAAGCCCCTATAGATCTTTAGCATGCTCGTACTCTCGAATATTTGAACATTCTTTTGATATATCGGCTTATTGCGATCGAAAAAACCTTTTCCACGCACAAATTTTCTCTTTAAGTGATTTGCAATATATGTCGTAATAGCATATAGAGCATCACTTATACTGACGTTGCATCCATAGATTTCGCAATGTGGGACAGCTTCGCTATTTACAGTCAAATATTTCTCGTTACCTCTTTTTCCTATCTTTACTACATAATCGCTTTGAAGAGGCCTTTTAAGATAGGCGATTTTGCCTAAAAATTCTATCTCCAGCATGGGGAATATAAGGTGATATGCCGGCATATCACCACCTCCGAAGTGCTTAAAAAAGAAAAGAGAGCTAGTAATCGATTACTAGCCTGAAAAGCTCAGTCTTTCCATATCTCGTATATTCATATACTCTTACCTCTCCCCTAGGCATATTTGGATTTACTCTTCTAACAGCCAACAATATCTTGCCATTATCTAGGAGCCCCCACAATAGATTGCTTCGATGCGTCTCAAAATAATCAGTGTCCTCTGTAATTAACCCGTCTAGACCACACTTTATCACGTACTGAATGATGGATCTATCACTCTCGCCTTTTAGCTCTGCTGGAAATCCAAGCAAGTGATAGCCTCTTTTTTCAAGTTCTTCTCTGACCGAAAGCCACTTTCTAGAAAAGATTCGCATCATATTTTCGTCGACTAAGATTTGCTTCTTCAACATGTGGATCACCATATATTAATATAATATGAGGTCATGTGTTATAGCTATGGCTACATAGAAATATCCATCTCACTATGAAAAATAGTCGTGCTTTCTGGATAATGTAAGGAGCGTTCTTGCAATCCTCATGGCCAGTTTTTGTGTAATGTTACTTAAATTTTGTTTTTATTCGCATACTTTGAAATACAGATAGATTAAAGGTTTCTAAATTGTACCAGCTAGAGCCACGGTTAATGCAACGAACACTCCAATAGAGTTCTCTATTATATTAAGGAATTCTCTAATACACATAGGTTCGGATGTTAGCCGCTTAATTCTTGTTGTTCTAAACGCTTTAAGGATTAGTATGAATAAGTTTTTATCCAGCTTGGCTACAATATCATTCAGGTCTATCTGAACTATTTTTCTGTTTCTAGTGATTAAAAGAGTATCCTCAAAAGCTAGGGATTTTAGTTTTATGCCTCGTAATATCGCTATAATTCTGCTCCTTACGCTTTTTTCCTGAAAAGGCTCCTGAATAACATATTCGGGAAATACTATATCTCCAACATACCAGCGACATAAATCAGTCAGCAAGGATCTAATTCTGTCACTATGTGAGATCAGATCTTTAGGTACCTGTTTTTCTTTAATGTCTCGAAGCACAAATCCCTCAGCAATAAGTTCTTTGTAAAGCAGATAGGCTAAGACAAAGAGACTATCAATAACGCTCCAATTCTCGTTCAAGATTGATTTTATTTTGGCGTACGTAGGTTCGTTCCCTAGATAAGTAGAGAGTAGACGACTTCTTTCTAGCAGTCTAGACGTGGTTTTATGGTCAATATCGAAGAGAAATATAGATCTAATGACATTGCATAGGTCAATTTCGTATGTATTATTTCTAGCGCTCAGAAGTTTAAGCCGTGTGAATATTCTCAGATATTTTCGAAGGGTGTCTCGGCTCCTCAACTCTAGATTATCTAACATTTCTTTTTTCTCCTGACTAATAATCAATTTGTCATCACTAAGATGTGCCCGTTCCAGCATGTATTTAAGTATCTTTCGAGCCGTTACAATGTTTATTCCTATACTGGTCATGGCTTTATGCACCATATGTGTCTAATCAAAAGTAATAGATCCCTTAGTGTGATGTTCAAGAGTACTATATCGTCCCAATAATAATCGTAATG
>CAZVPA010000189.1:0-2555 GCA_964628995.1 uncultured Nitrososphaerota archaeon
GTTATTTATTTGTTTGGTTTGTTTTGTTGTTCTATTTCTTCCGACTCTTCCCTTCTTGCGATATAGTATCTGGCTTATTATCTGGTCTGTCTGTAGGCCCTCCTCTGCTAGTCTTTCGAAGGTTATGATGAATGTTCTTTGATGAATAATAAAAAGGCGAGATTTTCTAGTACTCGGGCATTATATGATCTATTGTCGACCTGTCGTCATCCATACTTTCCACCTTGAGGATAAATGGATTTTCATTAACATGCGGTATTTCATATACTTTGTCCTAGTAGGATGACTTTGACTCTGGAAGTGAAGACATTACGGGCATATCGATAGTCTCAGTACTGTGGGTTATTTATAGTTTGTGTTTAATTGTGACAGAAAATGTCAACTGGGTCTTCACATATTGTGATACTATGGTGTTCAGGATGGCTTCAAAGAGTGAATTTGTTATATTGAAGAGGTGGTTCATTAGGAGAATGAATGATTTTCTGTTTTTTGATAGGATTGTCGGCTATGATTACGCGATCCGTCAAGATGTATCCTTTGGTGATTTCCTCACATTGGTATGCAATAATCATGAGCTGTTCCTCAATTTCATCATAACTGAGAGAATGAATTTCCTGTTAACCTGCAAGTTTCTAATCATGTTTCCAGAGTTCAGGGGCGAGAGCCTCTATGATATGGCTCTAGAGTATGTGCTCCTGAGTCAGAGACGAAATGGTCTGTGGATTATCGAGCCAAGCGCGACTAGGGGGGATGGAGATGTTAGGTCGGATCTAATAATTGAGCCAACATTATATGGGTTAGCGGCCATGTACGCGAATAGGGATAGGAAGGAATGTCTTGATGCATTCATCGCGGCATGGAATATAGTAAGTAAGCATGCAAGCTTTTGGGGCCATGGCTATGACGCTCTAGGAACAACAGCAGGTATCATTAGAATGCTTGATAAAGCCGGAATACTGAAATCCGAATACGCAAATTGTGAGAGATTAAACTACATAAGGGAAGCATGTTTAAGAGGGATAAATCGATTGATCGATAACTTCCAGAGGGGACCCCCAAAGATCACGTGGGGAGAATCTTTCGACACTTATGTGGACATTCTTTATAGGTTAGGATGCAATAGAGATTATTTGAGGGAGAAGCTCGAGGAATTCAAAGATGCTGTAGCAAAACTACCTAAAAGGATTAGGAGGGATCACAATCATAGCCTAGCCATTGATACAAGCCGGTGTGAAGTTCTGCTAGGTGGGGTGATAACTCCAGATGTCGTTCGAAAGTTCTATTTCAGTATCATTTGGCTTCCTCTAGATGATATGAGAATTGAGAATCCGCAGGGCATACTTAGGCTTTTGAATTTCAACTGTAGTTATGGAGAAACTGAGAGAGATAAACCCAAAGAGATACATTGTTTATTTACGGTATATATGCTCGCCAAGAGACTATGCATTGAGTATCCTGATATGTGCTCGGGAGCGATAAGGTATATTGAATGGTGAGACATATGGAGGACAGGGAGATTGTTTTTGGCTATGGATCACTAATGAGTCTTCATGGCCTATTCCAAGTGCTTAGAAAAAGAGCAACATTAGTAAACATGCCTATATATGATTTGAGGATCATTCATATGCCTATAGGACATAGAGGATTCGCAAAACCAACCAGCAGAGGGCTCGCTATGGATATTGATGACTTCGAGCTTAGGGGAGAGTACGTCCCACCTAGGTACAGACCAACTAGCGGATTTGTTGGTCTTGGTATAGTTGTTCCTAGGGAAGGATTTATTAGGATATGCACTAGGGAGGGATACGACCGTGGCAGTGCATTGGTGGAAAAAGCTGAAAAAAGAGGCCAGTCCGTAGGTGAATATCTTTACCAACTAGCCAGGAGAATTTCTCCAGATGGCGTGCTAGATACTTCAAATGTTGGAAAGTATCGAAGATTGCTTTACGAAGAAATTGGTGGATGGAATATTCACTACATTCCACATCCTCTAGTCTTGGATGGTGAAATCGCGATAATTTTTATAGCTGCAGGAAAGTATGGTACTGGGATACACATCGAAGGGCTGAAGGCAAAATACATAGACAGAGTTATGAGTTTGAGAGAATACTACGATTTTATAAAATCTAGAAGGTCCTGTTTTTTACCATCGACTCCAACAATCCATAAGCTGGGTGAGTATTTGGTTGAGTGTTTGCTTGGGGGATTATATGGAGTCAATGTTATGGATTTAACGGAGCCACTGTTAGAAATGGAAGATAGAATCCTCATTGATGATGTGAAGATGAATGTTGAAAAGCTTATACATAGGGAGCTTCTAATGGCTATAGAGCTCATTTCAGGCATGACCTTCAAAAGGTTTTTATCAAAGTTTGGGGATCCAAGGGATAATATCAGGCATACTGGATTATCCGCAATAGGAATCAACATGCCGGGGAGAATAGAGCTGAAGGTTAAGAGTGCCCCCGCAGAGCTTGACTATCTTGAACGTGAGAACAAGCCCATAGCTGTCGTATCTGATTATTTCTTAGAGCTTATTGGAGCACCAGAAGTCA
>CAZVPA010000189.1:2565-3949 GCA_964628995.1 uncultured Nitrososphaerota archaeon
ATACAATATCGCGACAGAACAATAGAAATTCCTGCATATCCCATATCAAGGTTTAGGAAGTATTTGCTAAGGTGTCCGAAATATGCGGAGAAAACACGATTTGGCGAATACATACTGTTGAATAGTGTCGCAAGAAAAATGTTAGGAGTTAATATTAATTGGACAATTAGACTTATCTTAGAGACTTCGGACTAGGTGGTGGGTACTATGAAAGCGATAAAGCATAAGATTTGTTTCTCATATGGTTTTATGGATTTCACTCATGGCATAGTCTATGAGGTAGAGGCCATATATATTCCAGAGAAGAAGATACTGGTCTACATAGTAGATGATAATTTGTTTGTGAGTAGGGAGGAAATAAGCGAGAAGAGTATGATGGACAAGGAAATAATAGAGATAAGCGATGAGCTAGTCGAAAAAATAGAGGAATATATCAAGTTAAGAGAGGAATTGACCAATGCCTTACTAAAGTACGTGAGTGGGAAACCCAAATGGTCGAAGCGCTGTGCTGAGACTTCTTATCCACCCAATATGGGCTAAATAACTACTTGGTGGCTCTCAGCACATTAGCTATTATTCGCTGTAGCCTTTCAATAATATTCTCAATACTGTTTGCAAATATTATTTTGAGTTTGTCTGGAGAAAGTCTCATGAGACTAAGCACCTTATCATAAAACACCATAATCGCACGCTCATAATGGTAGCGATGCATCAATTTTAAATGCTCTCCCACCAGCTTATCAAAACGATTACTCAAAGGCTTTATCTCATTTCTAGTAAATCTTCTTGGCAAATCACACCCTATGAAGAAAACAATGATGAGTCCATCAGAAAGTTTTGAAAGGATGTTCTCTAAGCGTAAAACACCAATTTTCGCATCCAACAGTGAGTGCAACAGATCCTCTAGCTCATCTAGTTCACTCCATTTTCCTTCTTTACTCATGAGAAGCTCGATATCTTCATCACTCAAGCTGTAGTATGCCTTGACATATATTTTCGAGTGGGTGAGCTTTATCTCTATCAATTCAAATCCCTCGATAAGGATTGTGGAGTAGTGTATTCTAAATTTACGCAAGAAGTCCTTGATAAAGTAATCTGGTCTCCTGATAATATAAGTCTCACTAGATATCTTTCTAAGAACACTTTTCTCAAGCAACTCGTCAAGACAATTCTTAATCATATTCCTGAGGTTCTCCCTAGAAGCATTATCCCTGTCAAAGGATCTAGATAATCCAAGTATATTCTCAACAAGTCTATTGACGCGGATGACCCTATGATCTGAAATCAGGTAATTTACAGCAGCACAGAACTTAACCCTGTACTGTCCAGAACCAACCTTTTCAACCAGTCTCAATCTATTCACAAGAACTCTAAGATGATAATG
>CAZVPA010000190.1:0-3910 GCA_964628995.1 uncultured Nitrososphaerota archaeon
CGGATTGGGCATCCGCCGTCTAAATAATATAGTATAATTTATTCCGTATTTAAATATTTTAAAGCAGATTTTTTCGACAGTACTATTTATAATATCATCCAGCAACACCCAAAATGACATACAACATCCAACAGCACAACCAGCATATATCCAGACAACAAGCAAGTTGCGTCTATGGACGCACGGTATTCGTCCCAGACCCACAGCCCCAAGAACATCCTGCTGTCATCAAATATAGCCAACATGGCCATGGGTTTCACCCAGGAAAAACTGGACGCACAGCATTCGTCCCCGGACGCACACCAAAAATTAAGAAAGAGCAAAACACTAATCCTATGCTTTTCATCCAATATTTTGCTCAACGTCCAGCGTTTTGGTTGGAGCGTCCCGGACGCGCAGTGTGCGTCCCTGGGACGCACTCATCACTACTTGTCCGGTGTGTATGGTCTCTTGTTTGAGAATATCTCTGTTCTCGTGATAATCTTGTTTCTGTTTTTTTGCCTTTGCTGTTCCTATGTTTGATTTTTCTAGTGTTTGTTGCTGTATGCTAGAAGCCCTAAAAGTAGAAACATAAAACATATCTTGCGACTTATCCTCCCCAATAATCGTGAAGTCGCGGAGATAAAGAAAGCACTAAAAAACCGAACAACAAAAACTGCAGACAACAACACAACAAAAATCAAATCCACAGAATATAGATCACCTTTAAATACCCCATTTTACTATTACACAATAGCAACCAAACCCAAAAAACCAATAAACAAAGAGGTGAAAACAATGGCAGAAGAAACCCAAATCCCCACAATCTACGTGGGTAAAAAGCCGCTCATCAGATATCTGATGGCCGCCATATCAATCCTCCTAAATGAAAGACCAGAAAAACTAAGAATCAGCGCACGAGGAAGAATGATAAGCAAAGCCGTAGACGTCGCAGAGATGCTTAAGACGCGCTATCTACCAGGGATCATTGAGATTGAGAATATACGTACTGGTACTGAGGAGCTTGAGAATCCACAGCAGCCCGGCCGTATGAACCGTGTGAGTACTATCGAGATTATCCTCAAGCGTACTGGGGAGATCAAGATAGGTAAATAGAATAGGTAAATTAGGTGGTATCTTCTCTCCCACAAATTCTTTTTTGTCTGTTTTGATCTGTCTCATTCTGTTTTGGTCGTCTTGCTGTGGTTTTTGATGTGAATTTGTTTATTAACTGGTTTTTTAGGGTTATTTTCTGGTTTGGTTTCGGTTATATTGGATTTATCCCTAGGATTTCGGGGGTATTTATGTGACTTAGGGAATTTTTCTTGGGGATATCTAGAGGGTCTTCGTTGGAAGTGATAAAGAAATTCCGTAAGTCTAGAACTTGGGAGAACTTCATTTTGGGGGCTGGACCGATGGGGGATTTTCTATAGAGTCGTACATTGGTATACTACTCATTATCTTTGGGTCGACTTGGATGGGTTGTGGGGCTTGGAGACAAATTTGGTGAAATTGAATAGAGGTGACTTCTACGAGAAATCCTTCATCCAATATTAAAACATCGGATAGATAAAATGTGTTACCACACACAGTATTCTGGTGTAACCTGTTTTTCCCAGTCCCAGTATGGGAGGACATGTATATTTAGTCCGTTTTTCCTTATTGTTTCTCTTTGATATCCAGTTATGATGACTCCATTTTTTGTTTTAAGTGTCCTCATTGCTCTGATTAATGCATTTACTTCTCTATCTCGCGTCTCTGGGCTAGAAATATCGTAGCAGACTTGTATTGCCTCCAATACTTTATCTCCAGATGTAACGATGAAGTCAACTTCTCTTATGCCGTCTGTCCAATAGGTTATCTCTATTTTCGTGTTATGCCAGTATCTTCTATAGAGCTCTAAATAGACGGTGTTTTCTAGTAATTTTCCCATGCCTACATATGGGACTAATGCTGTTATGTATCCCGTATCTGTAAGATAGACCTTCTTTGGCATTTGTATTTTTGCTTTTAGGCTAGAGTAATGAGCAGGAACCGTGTAAACGAAGAATGCTTCTTTGGCTCTATCCAAATATTCTGTCAGGGTTCCCTTACCAACGCGATATCCAGCTCCTTTTAAAGCGTTATACATCCTCGATATAGACATTTGTTTTGACCTAGCGATGAGTTTCAGGAACTTATCCAGAAGTCCAATATTCCTTACCTCGCCCCTCGCAATATCTCTGGAGAGAACAGTTCTATAATACTCTTGGAGGATCAATAGCTTCTTATGTTCTGGTGCTAAAACAACTTCTGGCAGACCACCATATTTTAAATACTCCTCTAATAGGGATATCAATCGTGCTCTCTCATCCTCAGAATACTTGGCAAGGTCAAAATCTATATTGACATTCTTGAACTTTATAAACTCGGAGAACCTAAGAGGAAAAACAATGATGCTTACGATTCTCCCGCCAAGTTCGTGAGGTAATGTTGCACCAACTAGTTTTGATGTAGAACCTGTAACCACGATGTTGTACTCTCTTTCGTCATATACTCTCCTTAGCCACCTGCCCCATTCCTGAATCCTTTGAACTTCGTCTAGGAGAAGGTAGACGTTCTTGCCGCCAAACTCACTTTTTACGGCAACTAGGAAGTCAGATAAAGTAGCTTTATTATTTTCGATTCTCTCATCCTCAAAGTTGAAGTAGACTGGTGTCCCTCCGAATGATTGTATTTCCTTAAATAGTTGATAGACGAAATATGTCTTTCCAGCACGCCTAGGGCCCACAATACTGACTATTTTCCTTGGTTTTTCAAGAAGGTCTCGAATATTGAAATTTTTTCCGCGCTCGATAAGGTCTTCAGGGGGTGTCCTTTCCATCCACATTTTTAACAGTGAACGGATCAATTCCTCATACATAGAACACTCCCTTAAATATACCTGTTCTCTATACAGAACAATATATTTTTTCTCTTAAAAAAGCGTTGAATAAGAAAAATAAGCACTGTAGTAATTTAAATGAGATATCATGTAACAATTGTACTATAAACAGAACAGTATCGTCTAAGGGTCTTCCTAATGTTTTTCTAAGTATGGGTTCTAGAGCGGAGACATGCATCTAATGAGGAGGTACCGAAAGTCATCAAGAAAGCGACAGCAAGAAGCTGATAGAGATGCTCAGTAAGCCGAGGGGAAGGATAGTTCATGCAGGAAGGTGGATTAAGAATGTATGAGAAAGTTGGAGAAATTTTCCCGTGGAGCATCCAGCCTTCATCCCTCCACGGTTATGCCCGCTACGGGGCAGATCCCGTGGAGCATCCAGCCTTCATCCGAGACCGTCCACCAAGATAGATTATCCTATCCTCAAATTAGACTTCCCTAACTAGGCCCTACAAAGCCTACACCAGCATCCAGTCAGTGGACGGTCTCCCTTCATCCCTCCACGGTTATGCCCGCTACGGGGCAAGCGTCTGTTATCATATAGTTTCTTTTTTGTTTTTAAGCGTTACGATTTTTGGTGTCTTGTTTTGAGTGTCTGTATTGATACCTCTTTTGATTTTCGAGAGAAGATTCTCTATATTTGTGTCGTTATTTTCAGGAGGAAGCATGTCGCAAAGATACTCTATGAATTTATTCTCAAGCAAATTGGTGAGCGTTGGATCCATGTTAGGAGGTATAGTCGTAAGAAGAGAGACAAGCTCTTCAAGATTCTTGATGAGCTCCTCGTGAAGTTTCGTGATGACATAAAAATTAGGATAATTGGACTAACCATCCCGAAGGGGTACAATCGCTTTAAGAAATACGCATTTGTTGAAAAAATAATAGCGAAAATAATTACTGCACAACCATTCTGCGTAGATACAATCTATGCATGTACATATTTGAATACTGGCGGGGTTTCGTCTTCGTGGACAAATGTGGACATTCATTAACATTCTTAACTATGAA
>CAZVPA010000191.1:0-3904 GCA_964628995.1 uncultured Nitrososphaerota archaeon
TATTTCTGGTCGCATAGCCTTCCCCACTAATTAGCGATACATTGCACCAAAGAATATCATGCTCATCTCTGACATTTATTTCAATTTCGAGAGTTTCGCCTTCTATGAATATCCCAGCATTCGTATTTATCGACAGTATCCGTGGTGCATTAACATCCGAGATTATTAGTATGCTTCTCCTTGTAGAGTTCGCTACCACAAGTATATCCTTGCGTGTATCGCCATTGAAGTCCTCGGATATTACGAACGCTGATGCGTATCCAACATAGCCATCCACATATACTGATTCAACAATATGCTCGCCCTGCAAGTCGTATATGAATGCTCTTCTTCCAGGTTGGAGTGTTAGGAGGTCTACTCCACTATTATTAGTAATATTCACAATACACCACATGCCCTCAACAATGATGTCAGTATCTTCAGTAACGTAAATGAATTGAAAGTCTGGTTCAGAGATTGAGGTTACATTGTATTTTTCGATGAATATCTCGCTTGAGTAATAGCTTATATCTGCACGGAGTAGATAATATGTTGAGCCATTCCTACAACTGATAAACACCTCAGATATGTTATCCTGGTCATCATCTATCGAGTATACTCCAGAAAAGACATAGTCACTAGATATATTCGTATAGAATGCAATATCCATACTCGAGTTCAGTATTATTATGGAATCAGCAAGCACGATTATCAGCTCTTTCTGGGGGTCATCATTTAGGTTTTCTAGAGCATAGCCCTTACGGGCACCCAGACTATAATTCCTCGTTAAAAGTATGGAGAAATCACCAATACTGAATACCGTTATGTTAACCACATCTGGATTATCAGCCCTCCTCTGACAGATATAGAGATCCAGAACACCGTCCCCATCATAATCCCCTAGGGAAAGATACTCGATAACATAATTTGATACTGTAATACTATCAACAATTGATAAGGCTGTACCATTGACCACTACCACTGTTGTATGGGTATCCCTGCTATATGCTACTATGTCGTCGACCCCATCACCATCAAGATCACTAATCAAAATGTCGTCCAAATAGAGACCCGTATCAATATCACCCAGTATTGCCCCATCCTCATCCATGATAAGTATGGTGCTATTGTCGATAAGTACGCATAGCTCATCGAAGAGATCCCCATCAAATTCCCCAACCCGCACCACGTATGGTCTGCCATACTGACTAGTATTTATGGAGCAGATGGTACTGCCATTAGTCGGGTTCACTATCTTTATCATGCTGTCTGCTGCCGATGAAAGTACTATCAAATATTTTTCAGTGTACGAAAATCGTCCAGTACACGCATAATTAATGGAGCTTACATTAAGTCTACTACCTATCGATGCCGCTATGTGGCTCGGATGATCCTCCTCATCATATCTTCCGCCATTTCTGTCCACTAGAGTTTTTCCTGAATCATATCTTGCTTGCGGAAATAACGAAAACAACAGTATGGCCATTATTATTAATATTTGTGTTTTTCTCATCCACCGCTCACCTCCTAGCAATCCTACCAAGTATGCCAACAGCCCGGGAAACTAGATATGGAACAACTACTATTAGCAGAATAGGGATAACCACTACAAGCCCTATGGTGTAGTATTGAAGTATTTTTGCCGTTGATACGATCGCCGCCCCAATTAGTGCCAGAAATATCAGGAATTTTATCCTTATTGACTCCGAAAACTTTTGGAGACTTGATACCTTTTCCATCAATATTACATCCTCGGATGTCTCCTCTTTTCTCATGAATTCTATCTTTCTTATCGTCCTCCCACAATCCCTATATAGATTAACAATCAACACAGCGAACGAACCAATATATGTCAGAAGGAGGGTCAATAATAGCTTCGGGATCGAGTAACCATAAACCCCTACCGTATCCTCCAATATATATGCCTCAAACCATTCAATATATGCACCATACCTAAATATGGCAAATATGAGTAATGGAACTACCACCAAATGCCACAGACAGAGCATTGACCTTATTTTATCAAACCTCTCCAAGAGAACCATCTTATTGATATCTCTATATATCCATATTCCAGCCAACAATATTGATACGAGCAGAGACAACGCAATTAATGCGACAGCCATTGATGGATCCCCCTGAACAAACTTTGTATGTGCTAGGAACACAAGCCCAACAAAACCAATAAAAGTCACCACATAGATGATATCAAGCATCCTAAGAGATGGCCCTAGTTGCTCTACATCCCCCCTCGCCATACGCATCTTCTTACCTATCAGATAACATAGCGACAATCCAACAATGGAGATTAGGGCAGATACCGCCAACATTATTAGGAAACTCATCAGTGTGAGTTTTAGTTCTGGTATCCTGACATGTACATAAATGGGGATTATTTTGGTTTCATTGATATAGTGATTGGCTATTATCTCTATCACTACATCGTAATCTCCATGCCTGAGTCCAGAAAACGATATATCCGCCTCATATAGACCAGACTTCACCTCCATGGCTACGGCTACTTTATCAGCAATGCTTATCTTGATGTCCGCATTACTCACCGTGTATCCGAAGATATCCTTCACTTCTATTGTTAGCTTATAAGTGTTTCCTTGGACGATCTCAGTACTATTGAATCTTGCCGATACTACAAATCTGCCAATAACCTCTAACTCATGAGCAAAAACCGTATAGCCCAACACATCGTGTTGAACATGAATATAACACTTATGAATACCAGCAGGAACATTGATTGTGGATATGAGCGCTATATATGTGCCATCCCCACAAAACCTCATTCCGTATTCTACACCAAAAAACACGACATATAGCATACAATCATTTAATGGGTAGCCTAGCCCGTCCCTAATAAGTACACTTAGATTAAAGTCTTCTCCCTGAATCACCGTGTTATTATTTGATGCTTCTATTCTTGCGGTAATATTACCAATGACTACTATTGGGATCTTGATGCCCAATGGTGTGGCGAATGGATGCTCAATACGTATCTCCAAGTAATGAAGACCAACTGGCGAACTAACATTGGTGATTGTTATCACATACTTGTTTGTGTCAACCTCATATCGGTATTCCCCATGGATACCGCCAACACTTATATTCCCGCCTACTACTGGATTTAGAAACCTATCATAGATGTCCAATATTATCGTCATATTCTGTCCTTGAGTAACATTGGTGGGTGCGTAGAATGACGCTGTTAATTCGCCATAGACCATGAATGACATATTTATTGTTTCGGTTAGGAAATTCTTATGCTCGAACATCACCGTTAATGTATGTACTCCCAAACAAAGGCGGGATGTAGAAATATTTGATATGTATGTCCCATCGCCGTGGGATACCATACTATATGCTATAGGTGAGGAATCTATCCTAAACTTAGCTATACCATCGGCCATTGGTCTTCCTGTTGGATCAAATGCTGAAAGTATTACACTTAGGGTCTCTCCCTGATGAATATAATCACTCGACAGTTTCAAACATAGTATTGGATGCCTTAGGTACTCCACATTATTGATTATCAGTAGGGCCTCCTCACCACTACATAGCCTAGCTAGGGCAACAACCTGTTGATATGTCCCCGATATATTGAGAACCCTCGCGACGAGGGCCTCCATTACAGAATTTATATCCTCAGTTAATATTATCTTTCTTGTCTCACTAGCATTCCCATTGGGGATTACTCCTAATTCGTTATTTATTGTTGAGATAAAAACCAAGTCATGCTTGGTGTTATCATCCCAAAATAGTGGTAGACCGACAGCCTCCATATCTATACTGCCATACATTATGGTGTTTTGCATACAGTCAATAATCCTATAGTAAGTCACCATGTACTCTGGCCTCCAAGTATATAGGCACTCCATAAGTGAGTCATTATCTATATCGAAAAATACTACTGTCG
>CAZVPA010000192.1:0-3860 GCA_964628995.1 uncultured Nitrososphaerota archaeon
GGTTTTCTAGGATTGTCTTTCCGTTCTTTTCTTCTGTTAGTGTTTCTATTCTCTGTATTATTGTTTCTAGTAGGCTCTTTATGAACCATACTGGCTCTCCTCCCTTCTGTTTTCCATCTTGATTTGTGCTACTCACAATTTTTCTTAATTCCTTCAGACTCTCCTCGACACCATCTGGTCTTTTGTCTTCAATGGATTGAGCTATTGTGTCAAGAAGCTCTGCTATTTCTTTCTTTTTGTCTCCTAGTGTTGCTAGGCCTAGCATGAGCCATGTAATGAATGTCTTGTCCTTTCTGATCTTAAGTTGTTTGCCCCCCTTGACGATCGCTCCAGAATGTATTCCTGGATATGTTGGTGAAACAATTTTAGAATTCCTGAACACGATACCCTCATTTACAAGATTGGTGAGTTCCCCAACATTTCTATATAATATCGACATTAGTGTGGCTATGGCATAGACGCTACCACTAAACCTCACCCCGATGATCCTATTCTTGTTATCTCTGATCGCATATGCTGCGTAGGGCAGTACCCTTGTGCCTCCATTATCAGTAATTATTGTTCGGCCATCGATCCTCACAAGTAGTGTTTCCTTTTCATAGCATATTTCGCTGGGGAATAGCTCCATGCTGAATGTTCCACTCTCAACCTGCTCAGAAAGTCTTCTTAAGCATTCTTTGATTTCTCCTATCATACTTTCGGCTTTGCTTTCCTTGGTTTTTATGTCCTCACCTGACGCAAGAGTATTTAGGAGTTTCTCTGTTTTCCTAATGAGTTCGATTGAGTTCTCTATATAGTTCTGTAGTTCTTCTATACCTGTCCCATCATATGTTCTTAGGAGGAGCTCTAGTTCATCCGCTATTCTTTCGACACGCCATGCATTCATTGCTTTTCCTTCATTCTGATATTCTCTTGCTAGGTCTCTTAATGTACCTATTATCTCCTCTATACTTGGCGTTTCGGGTGTTTGTTTGATCTGTTTCCAGGCCTCACATAGTGCCTCCAGAATTAGGAATAGGGTCTTAGATTTCTCCTGCGATAGTGGTGCTTCGCCAATTATTCCTGCTACTATCGATAATAGGAGTCCATTTATGGTCTCCATACTTGATGCTCTCAGACTCAAGAGTAGGCCGCCCATCGATGCCGCGAATAATGATGGGGAAAATACGCTTATCCTTTTCATTTTGCCCTTTCTCTTTGAGTTTTGGAGGAGCCGAAATATGGATAGTATTCCGTAGCTCTTGAAGCTCTCCCCATGCAGTATCCTCAACGCCTTCTCCTCTAGTGCACCCGCGAACCTTTTCTTGACAGATTCAATGTCGCCATTTAGAAAATCTTCCTTATCCTTTCCCAAGTTTATCCATTTGATGCGATCACTGTATAGTCCTGTCCTATCGACATATGTTCTTATAAGTTTGCCAGGAGTCATCTCAACAATTCTATTGAGGAGTTCTTCCCTTATTGTTGTTGTTGGCTCATTGGACATAATCCCCTCTCTACCATAAAGAACCTCATATAGGAATCTGCATTCTAGGTCTGTCAGACTTTGTAGTAGCTCTATTGCTGCTTCCTTACGGCTCTTCCCATCATTCTCGACTCTCTTCATATATTCCCGCAGTTTTATGTATATGTCTGTGGCCACTCTTTTGAGCCCATATAGAAATACTCCCGCCACCATGTTTTTCTCCCAGTAACTCATCGATGATATTGTTTTCTGGACAATACTCCATCTATTAGCTATGCTCCTCGGCGTTGGAGCAAACATTGTTGCTAATGCAAAGAGTGGATCCGATGCTATAAGTCCCATAAATCTGCTGGTAAGCGTTATGAAGCCTATTTTGTCTTTAAAGAATATTGTCTGCATTGTATTTAGGTATTCTGAGAATTTCTTCGCCTTACTCTGCAACTCCTCCTTAACTTTTTTAACTAGAGTATTGATGGCTACTTTCTTTCCTCTGACCTCAATTTTCGTTCCAAGGAATTCACTTGCTATGTCCTCTAAAGTATTAAGCATGCTCTCTATTGTGCTGATATCCACGATGTCCTCCGAAAGCTCAGGAGCTTCTATTTTAGCTATATTATCCATGGCAAAGATTAGTCTAGCAAACGCACTAATGGCTTCCGAGAGAACGCCATATTCAATGCGACCACTTCTCCTCACACGATCCACATCGATGTTCTTCAGAAGATCGTGCAACTCATAGAAATATCTAACAGCATTCCTTATACTTGTTAGGGTATCTAAAACATTAAAGATTTCCTTTACGCTATCTGAAGAGACCAAGCCTTTGTTTAGGATGGTAGCCAGAGCTTTCCTATAATAATAAGATGCCCAGCCCATATTCTTGAGCACCGCAACAATACTTTCTACGGAACGACTATTCAAGGCAATTTTCAGACACTCTTTAAACCTACTATAACATTCCCTTGCATTCTTAACATTCCTCCAAATACTTCTCCAGATCTCACTAGTACCCTCGTTTGCATTATTCTCAACGAATGATATTATTGGTTCTATGCAATTCTGAACAACATGCTCAAAAACCCCTGTTAGACTAGTAAACACACCAAATACATTCTCGTCATTCCGATCCAAGAAAGACCACGTCTCCTCCAAGAGGCCTATGAAACCATCAAACACTTCTTTCTCATCCAGCACATTGCTGATCACGATCTCTGAACCTACTAGGTAGTCAGCATATGCATAACTTTTCACGTTATCTGCAAACTCCTCAGCTACCCTACTAAGCACACCAAGGCAACCCTCGTGCTCTTCAGAACCATAAAGTATCTTCTCAAATGCCTTCCTCCTAGCCTCAGCATCAGTACTCTCAGAAATCTTATCCACGATATCCTTGAGTTGGTCGAAAAGAAATATCATTCCACTCAATACTGCCTGCTTGGACGTCGCAACCTTTCTACGCCTGACATTCTCAATGAACTTTTTGGCTACACTATTCCAATCAACGCTTTGCTCTGCATGTATAAGACCATATTCATACATCTCCTTCAATTTCCCTGCAAGCCATTCAGCATCCCTACGTATACCACCAAACACCTCCCTAGCATACTCTCTACTCCCACCAAATGCCTCGCCAACCACATGCAGATTGTTGTCCCCATCAATATATATGACATCAAGCGTCGAAGGAATCATAAACAGTATCGTACCCAACTTGTAATCCCCCAGATATATATCTAGAGGGTGGCCCCGAACATCACGACCCTCCTTCTCATGAGAATACCAATTCCTACTCGCAGTAATAATCGCAGGAATAAGCAACAGTTCACCCATATACTTGACATAGACATTAACCACAAAATTGGTAATGTAGTTCCTTATAAAGAATATAATCCTCCTACAACTCCTCCTAACATTGTAGGATCTCCAAACATCTCCATCCTTGTCATATACCTCCCCCGAAAACTCAGAATCTATAATCTCTGCATCCTTAAAGGCCGCCTTCTTAAAACCAAAAACACTATGAAGCTCACGGAAAGTAAACAGAGAACAGAACAAGGCAAGACATTTAATAACATCAAAAACACCAATATTATCTCCCTTCCTGTATCTCAGCCATGTACTAATATACTCCTCAAAAAGCCCAAGATGCATTTCCCCACTCTCATCAGTCCACTCACCAACGAACGGTCTATTCTTCTTAGCATACTCAAACATCTCCAAGAAAACATACAGATTAGCCATAAGGTACGCTACAGTGCAACAATCCTCAATACTGAGAGCAGTATCAGTATATATAAGACCGCAAAACCTATCAAGCAAACCCTGAATAGCACTACGAATATTTTCATCCATCGAATCCTTAAGTGTCTCAAAATAATCCACAACCCTATTATAG
>CAZVPA010000193.1:0-3853 GCA_964628995.1 uncultured Nitrososphaerota archaeon
TTGAAAAATTGCTAGAAAAGAGCTAGAATTTTTTAATCATTATTAAGTGATATGGGAAGTATTATTTTATTGGGCATTGCTGGTGTGGGTCTTGGAGATAGTGATTACCGAGCCCCTATCGACAGTACTTATGGATCTAGCTAGGAATGCTGGTAAAGATGTTGATGTCTTCATAGCGGAGCTTCTAAGTGAGAGGGTAGATCCTGAGGATAGAATAAGAATATATCTGGCCCTCTACGCTAAGTTCATTAGAGAGGCCGAGGAATTGGAGAGGAAAAAGGATTTTGTCCAGGCATCGGAGAAGTATTGGGGGGCCATCACAGCATTACTGAACATTGTTGGCATAGAGAAGAACATGCCACACTATACACATAGGGACTATTGGGAGATAATGAATATGATTATTGATGAGACAAAAGATGAGTCCCTAGCAGAACTTTTCGCCCTAGCAGAAAAACTCCACGCAAACTTCTACCATGACTTCATCCCAGAACACCAATTCGCTATATACTCCAAAAAAGCCAGGATACTACTTAGGAAACTCATAGAATACCTGAAAGAGATAGGAATAAATATCACCGGAAAATGACCAAAACGCTCTTGTCTCCTCTTCAGTTGCTTTGAATTGGGTAACTAAGATTTGTTCAGCTCAAGTTTACCTCGAGGAGAAATTATGAGTTTACCATGGAACTAGTAAGCGTTGTTTTAGGATACTGAGAAAACTTTTAAAGGGCGCGTCAACTGAAAAGGAGGTAAGAGCGTAACCAAATTCCCCTCACTATTTCCACGAATACCCCAGAACACCACTGCGTGAAAAATTCTAGCTCTTTTCTAGCAATTTTTCAAGTAGTGATGCTATTTTTTCTAAGTAATGAATCCTTTTAGAATTCTTAGGAGTATTGGCTCAGCACTCAGCCTTAATCATCCTTCACAGAACCCCAAAGCACATCAAGTGCCTTAGCAGATAGGATCAAATTAATAATCAAAGTGAAACCAACATAAATCTTTACCCATTTTGGAGCCCGAGCACTGATGCTCATCGAGTCCGCTAATTTATGGATGAGCCAGCCCCCCAATACTTCCTTCCTCACATTCACTAAGTAAAAATGCGGCTTAAAATTCAGCAATATTGAGTTGTATATCATTTGATCCTACCTTTCCAACAACCTCCATCCCCCTGTATGCCCCAGCCAATAACACTCTTAGTCTGAATGGCAAAACCTCACCGAGGACCTCTATCAGTACCTCCATAAGCTCCCTAGCCTTCCTAAGCAAATATTCACTCCCACGGATTTTCCACAGATAGTACCAACCAGCAACATAGCTACCCAAGAAGTATATCCCCGCAGCGATCAGCAGAGCATAAGTTATGGGTGCCCGAGCAACAATCATCCAGTACGAAACCTCCACAACACCACCAGTAACAACAGCGAACAGTGTGTCAACAGCAAGCAAATACACTACCAATGTTGGTAAACCAAACATACTCCCAAGCCCAATCGTGGGACCGAGAATTACCAAATGCAGGAATGGGAGATACTTATCCTGTGGATAGCTCCAGTATCTCCTGAACAATGTGTTTAATCTTTTGTCTCCATACTGTGTCATGAGGTTCACGAGAGACCAGTAGTGCCTCCTATAGCTGAGGTGTTTGTAGCCAGTAATTATTGTGTCTAGGGTCTTTATCGCTTCATATAGGCGGTCTATCTGGATTTTAGTTTTGATTTTCATTCTCTTGAGATTATAGAGCTTAGCCAATCTATCATCTAGAGTTATGTATCCGTTGCCACCATGGGCTACGAACTCCTGTCTTGAAGTCTTGAACAGTTTGGGGGCGAGGTATATCATCAGAAGGATACAAATGCCTGAGAATGCACGTGCGGTGTATCTCCACTGACTCATTAGGTAGCCGAGGAGGGTCGCTATATCCACAACACCTATTGTTTCCCAAACATGATGAGAAAATCCTATGAGGAGAACCAGAGCCATACTTGGGTATATTATGAGCAAAATGCCGACTAGAGTTATAGAGTCTATAATGCTTTTCTTTTTTTGTTGATCACTCCCCATCAGCTTTGCGAGAACTATCGTAAGAATACTCGCACAACCAATCCAGAAGAGTATTTCCTCGAAAAATAGAATCGATACCCCTATGAAATATGCCACCATAAAAGTCGCGAGGATAAATCTATTTTTGCTCTTCTTAATCGAGAAGTAGAGAAAAATAAAAAGTGTCCAGAAAAAAAGTGCTAGGGAAACCCAAGCCTCAGTAGTGATATACTTCAAAGAAAGAACAATCAAGAGGGTTGTCATCAGGACATAGAAAAATGTTAGAATCCATGCGAGCACAGTCAACACCAGTCCCTACGCGGATGAAAATGTTTTCTAGACTTAGTAGAAATAAACCATGGTATGCTGACAAATAGAAGGATCCTAGACACTACACTTCTAAATGAGTAAAAGTCGCATTCCATACAAGACTCCACATCAGTTTTATGGATCATATAGTTATTTGCTGACCTATTTAAATATAATGAAGGATCCACTCTTGTGAGCTTTTTGGACTGGTTGTTTGCCCTATCATGACCCAACAATATGTCTCTCAGAAGGTCTAAATCATGCTTCATAATTATGTCTGATACTTTAAACAGAAAATAGCATGATATGAAAAGATAGGGGAGCAGAGCCAAAGCATATATTATAAGTATTTTTTTGGTTACTGTGTGGCGAGGATAAACAAAAAATTCTCCTGTCTCGATACCATACTTCACTTTTTCTAGTTCGTGTAGAGCTTTAAGTAGGAGCTCTGTGAGTGTGCCCTCCATGGAGAGTGAAACAAGTATATCCACCAAGTCAATGGCATCAGATGTGAAGCCATCTCCAAGGAAGAACTTCAACACAAACTCCACTATATTGATGAAGGCACCAGCACCAAGTATCCCAACAGCCTTATTGAAAGGTCTAGATCTAAATACGCTAGTAGCAGCCCCTCGCATGCATGCCTTACCAACCCGCCAAGCCTTAAACCATAACCAAATTATAGTTATGATGCAAAACATTGACATGATTAATCCCAAAAAGTGATCACCAATAAAATCACTCTTGACTAATGTGTTAAATGAGCCCCACATATCTAAAAGAGTCGCTCCTAGTGTTGCCAAGTAAGCTCCAATTGATAGAAGATATCCCATCACATTTGCCGGTGTTACGGCTTTTGTACCCAGCAATGTCCCCGCAATATATGCCGCTAGTGTTGCTCCTGCTGACCCTAGCCCAAGCGAATTTACGATGGACCATATAGTGGCTATTCTATGGAGTATAGCTAGTGTTACATTGTACGCGAAAGAACTCATTTCTGCTTGTCCTGCTGTTTTTAGAGTACCTGTATATAACTCACCTGCTGGATACATATCCATGTTTATCCTAGGTGTGAAGACGAGGATGCCGGGTATAGCGAATGTGATATTCACCCACCAAGTCTCTCCGATCCTAGCGTTGTATCTGGAGAAGTATAGAGTGATTATTATAGACCATAGGGTATCACCAAACTCTTCGTAGTATAGTTCTTTGATGTCAAGATAAAATCTAAAATAGCCCCTAGGAGTATCAATATTGACACCAAGGGTACCATCACCAAGACTAACATTAAGTAACTTCTCTACAACATCAACAAAGAACCCTACAACGATCTCGAGGGCCTTCACAGTAACCCAAGCCATCATCTTAACCACGAACTTAAAGGCTTGAGCTATCTTGTTTACGAACTTCTTAAGCATTCCTATGAACTGTTGTCCGAATTCCCAGAGGAGCAGCGCCATGTCCCTGAAGAATTTTATTATGAATCCAGCCACCG
>CAZVPA010000194.1:0-3774 GCA_964628995.1 uncultured Nitrososphaerota archaeon
ATAAATCCTCCGGGCTCTCTATTTTAAGAAGTGGATTATGCTGCTGAGCCCCATACATACTTATCATATATGCTTCTAGATGAGGTAGGCCTCTTTAAAGTTATCTTAACTGCATTTATATTGTCTATGAAGTAGACCCCTTAATATCATCCTCAGATATATTAAACAGTTTAGCTAAATCCTCTTATACTAAAGATCCCAAGCCTCTTAATCTTCTCGTAAATATCCCCTGCCTTGAAAAATATATCGAGTGTAATTAGGAATGGACTTGCATTCTTACTTCTAATGATGTATATTTAACTAAGTTAGCCATACTTAATCCCTTAAATAAATCATTTATTTAGTGGTAATTGAATGATTTTTAGGATTTCTAAGAATTTTCACTATTATTCCATATGGTTTTGAATTTCTCCATCAAGAGGTCTGCAAGTCTTGAATTTATGATAAATATACCGCATGTATATAAACCGTCTCTGGACGGGTCTCTTAACTTTATTAATACCCTTTCATCGTCATATATATTGAACGGTGTAACAGGTTTTCTTGTATATCTGATTTCTAGATTTTTTCCTCTAAACTTTAAAATATTGTGTGTTAAAAGATTGTATAATATATCCTTTGTATTAGGTAAGATGGGTTCCTCGTTGCTACTGATTAAAAGATGGGTATATACACCTCTATTCAGCGCTCGCTCAAGTACTCTTAAATACGAAGACCATATATCACTAGACATTGCTTCTCTCTGAATTTGCAAAACCCTATCAGTATCGAGACAGATTACTAACCTAGATCTCGTCTGCGAGATCTGCCTGGATGAGAAACTGATGATGTCCTGGCTTTTCATTAGTATAGAAAAGATGTATTCTATATCATATTCATATGCAAGCCTTAGTAGCTTCTGTTCAATTGTAGTTGCATGTTCTCTCAGTTCATCAAGCTTCTCTTTTTCTTTTTCAATTAATTTTTTGACTAAGGCGTGAGGGGGAATAGCAATATACATTTTTGGTCTTCCAGGGCTTTCTATAATGTATCCCTTATATGATAGACTTTTCAGTACGTCATAGACACGTCCATATGGGATCTTTGTTCTATGGAGGATTTCTCTTACAGTGCTTGCACCATGCCGTAAAATATCAAGATAAGCTTCAGCTTCATACGGCTTTAGCCCATAACCCATCAACAATTTAAATAATTCCCTTTTCTCCTTCTCTATAGACATTGATAAACCACTCACTAAATTTAAAATTTCTGAGTGTAACTTATATATATCTCGTTTTATTATCATCACATACTGACTATGAATAAAGAATATTTTTTTGGGATGTTAGATAGGCCAAAAAGATCGACGAAACCGAGGACGACCGGCATTACAGGGGTTTTCGATCCTATTCCCCAGATTGTATTAGAGAGATTTGGGGAGTATATAGATATAGTGAAACTTCTTGATCCTACTTTGTGGGCGCCGAAGAATGTGATAGAGCAGGCTATAGCATTATACAAGAAATATGATATCCTTGTACATATAGGCGGGATTCCACAAGAGATAGCTAGAGTGGAAGGGAAGATGGACCAGTTCTTGGCTGAGGCAAAAAGATTGGGAATAGATATTATAGAATATGAGACTCATGTTCTAAAGCCGAATCTGGATCAGATGAGGGAAGATATTGGAAGACTTAAGGAATATGGCTTCAAGGTTGTTGCAGAAGTAGGGTCTAAATGGTGGTGGAAGGATGAAACGAGAATATCGAGAGACGTAATTAATATAGATAGAACAATAAAGTGTTTTGAGGTTTATCTTGATGCTGGTTGTGATAAAGTAATCTGGGAAGGACTTATAGTACGGAACTTGATTGGTAAGCGTCTAGATAATCGGGAGGGGCAAAAGGCACTTTTAGAAGTGGCAGAGACTATAGGCCCCGAGAATATTATTTTCGAGTTATGGGGACCCGGATTGACACGGCTTGAACCATTTAGGTTTATCTCATGGTTGATCTATCAGTTCGGTCCTGAAGTGAATGTAGCAAATATATGGAGCGATGGAGTGCCGTTACTCGAGTCATTGAGACGGGGAACATTATATGAAATGGACCACCCCTATATAAGGTGGCTTAAAGAAGGGAAGCCGACGGCTAACTGGTGGAAGATGGAGCCACCCCCATATGATATAGGGTTGGAGAGAGAGTAGATATGAATAAAATTCAGATGATGTTGATCTCCGTCTCTACAATAGTACTTTTCTACGCTATCTCATATCTATTGGCAAGATACTGGAAAAAATCTCTAAAGGTACGGGAATTAACAGCTGAAGAGGCTCTAGAGAAGAAGACCAAGTTGATTCAGGAACTGGAAGAGAACTGGAGGCCTCTGCGTTATAATTTTGCCTACGCATTACAGTACCTAGGACAAGGTTTTGTAAGGATGGCCTTCGTATTTTTCCTTCCCCTATATTTAGCTAAAGAGCTTGGTTATCCAGAAGCTACAATTCCGGCTCTGATAGCCGTTATTATGTTGGCATGGGCAATAAAATGGCCGTGGGGGATATTAACTGATTGTGTGCCAATAAACGGTTTCGGAAGGAGAAAACCCTACATAATTATTTTCAACATTATTAGTATAGTGATACTAGCTATATTTGCGATTGCCCATCCGGGAGCCGAGGTTATGATCCCGCTTAGTATATTATTTTTAGCGTTGTTGGCTGGTATCGACGCAGCATATGATGGTTTATTAATTGATATAACCCCTCCAGACTCACATGGTCTCACTATAGGAGGAGTTGCATGGGGTTTTAAAGCAGTTGGAGAGCTTATAGGTGCTTTAGTAATCGGGACAGTAATTTCTCTCTACGGTTTTTCAACTGCATTCTCTATAACGTTAATTTTCCAGCTGTTTACCTTTTCATGCCTACTTATCCATGAACCATCGCTAACTTTAGAGAGGAGGCCTACAAAAGAGGGATTTGCTCTGCTCTTTACTGAGAAATACCTATGGCTAACATTCTTAGCAATATCCCTTCCATCATATATCGCCTTCTTTTCTCCTACGGCAGGCGCCTTAGGTTTCGTCTTGAAAAAGATAGTTGGGGCAGCTGGGCTTATAGGGCAAATAGGTGCTGTCAATAGAGGGGCTGTGATAATTGGCTCTCTTTTAGGAGGCTTTATTGCCGATAGAATAGGACATAAGAAAACATACCTCATCGCCGCTCCACTAATGGGATTATGCATTGGAATGTGGGTGTTTGCTGCCCCTGGCACTATAAATTTAGTATTTATTCTTGCAACTGTAATGGGTATAATTGAAGGCTTCTATATTTCAGGGCTTTTTGCAATACTTGGTGATATGTGCCCACCATATCTCCCGGGGACAAATTACCAAGTTTTCATGTCAGCAGGCCATATAGGTGCTCTGATAATGCTCTTCATCTGGAGCTTTCTACTAACTTCTTACTCATGGACTATAGGTATAATAGCAATTGCTGTGATTGGCATTATAAATGTTATACCCATGTACTTCCTAAAACCCTATGCAGAGGCGAAGGCGATTAAAGTTTAAGAGCTTGAATTTTAACTCCATTTTTCTATTTTTATCAAAGAAGAACTATAACCGAGTAAGTATTTATTCTTCACTTAACATCGTATATGTAGTTCCAATTATCACCATTTGTAGAAGTGATAATGTAGCTAGGCTATAAATATCGAGGAAAATGGAAGTATATTGATACCAACATAAATTCTATTTAGCTACATATCCTTAGCTTCTCCATATGTCTCTAGA
>CAZVPA010000195.1:0-3774 GCA_964628995.1 uncultured Nitrososphaerota archaeon
CATTCTGTGGTGATGTTATGGTTATGTATGGTCTCGTGAGATCCACCGTTATTTGAATCGCAGACGTTGCGATGTTTCCAGCCTTATCGCTGGCCTTAACCACTATACTGTGTTGCCCCTCACTGAGACTAATTATGTACGTTGTTTGTGTTGGGGGTATGCTGATTTTTTCCTGATGACCATCTACATATAGATCATAGTGATCTATTTGGGTTAATACGTCATCTCCATACCATTCAATCACTATTGTTGATGTATTCAGTATTGAATTGTCTTGTGGTGATAATATGATTAACGCTGGTGGTGTTATATCCACAGTTATGTAAATACTGGTTGCTACAATATTGTTGCTCTTATCCTTTGCAATGATGGTTATGTTGTCTCTTCCTTCTGGAAGCGTAAGGATATATTCCGTCTGAGTTGGGGGTATGCTCGTATTCTCAGGGGAGCCATTTATGTATGCCCCATAGTGGTCTATCGGGGTTACATTCGTTGTTGTCCACTTAAGGGTTATTGTTGTTTCATTTGTAACTGTTTGATTTTGTGGGTACACTATCTGTATAATTATGGGGACAAGTACTATTTTTTCATTCTTTATCTGCACTAGCCACATTAAGGGATAGGAATCTGATCCATATGGTGTGCTTCCTATTCCATCGTCATCTGGATCGCTCCCAGTATAGTCACTCCAGTAGTTCCCAGTGTGGTTTATGTATTGGTTTCCCTTATAATAATAGGTTAGTGGTTGGGGCGAGTATAGAGTATTTCCAGACCCCCCGCTTATGTAGTATTGTTGGGCATTTTCGATGAAGTTGTTTAGGTATATCGTGTTGTTTGATGATTGGTATAGGTAGATTCCATAGTTGTTTTGTTTGAGTATGTTATATGTGATTGTGATGTTTGAGGAGTAGGAAATATCTATACCCTCATCTGAGTTGTCTTGGATTGTGTTGCATGTGATTGTGATGTTTGTCGATATATCGATGTGGACTCCATCCTCATTTTTTTCTATTTTGTTGTGTCTTATAGTGTTGTTAGTTGAATAGTATAGGTAGATTCCAATGGTATTATTTAGCAGAATGTTATTCTTCACTATTGTTCTGTTTGTCTCTTCTAAGAATACTCCGACATCAGTTTGTGTTATGTTTTGTTTCTCAATAACTATGTTTTCGCATCTTAGGACAACTATTTGTCCAGCATTGGAATCCATGGCCAGGTCTCTTTGGTTCTCCAGATATATGAGTGGCTCGTTATTCACCAGATTGTTTTCAACAATATTGTCGTAAGACTCGAACGGAAATATGCCGTCCTCAACTAGACTGTTGTTTATGATGCTATTGTTATGTGATCGGTATAGATATATTCCATAGTTTCCATTGTTTTGGATCGATGTGTTTGCTAGGGTATTGTTATGTGACTGGTAGAAGTATATTCCATACCTCCAGTTTTCCCGAACGACATTATCTACAAGAGTATTATTATTACTCTCCGTCAAATAAAGCCCATCTCCGTTATTCTGAACAAGGTTGTTTATGACTACATTATGACTACAACCGTCGAGAGATATGCCCTCATAGCTGCTGTCTTCACATGTATTATTCATTACGGTGTTGTTGTCAGAGTAGTATAGGTCTATCCCAGGCCCAGTATCCCTCACTATATTTCCCATGATACTACTGTTTGAGGATTCGTATAGCCTTATCCCCTCAGCATTGATTGTCTCGATAGTATTGTTTATTATGGTGATGTTTGACGAACAATCTACATATATCCCTCTCCAGTACCATTCCTTGATCGTCATGTTCATTATCGTCACATTTGTGGCACGATGAACATATACTCCATACCTGTATGATGAGCCGGAAAGTCCATCCACTATGTGCCCCATACCGTTGAGCACGACATTACTAGCGTTTATGTAGATTCCGCATTCCTTGTCACAGTCTATTATGTCATCTGTCAATTCATAGTACCCAGGTGTACTGATGAGCATATACCATGTTGATGGTTGTCTTGTCGATGATAAAACTATTTTGTCTAGGTCTTTTTCTTCCATTATCTGTTCTTCCCAACCATCCTTTATCCGCATAATGCTTCTTCGTTCGTTGTGTTCCATCTGGGCATTCCCAGTAGTCTTCGTATATGTATTCTTCCTCTCCGTTTTCCAGATTATATCGGCAACATTCGCATAATTTTCGTTCTTAGAAGGGGCACCAAAATTTACTATGATTGCTATGACAAGGAGGAAGATTATATATGTGGCGACATGACGCGTCGTCACTCGAGACACCGATCCCACAGCTTAGATTTGCGAACCCTTAGGCAGAAAGAGCTATATTCTCTTTCCACCTGGGTTCATTATCAAAGCAAAATTTTTTATTTATATCATGCTATTTTTTCAATTAATGGGGGTTTGTTGGTAAAGATGAGAGGCTCGAGAGGAAGGAGGTATGGTAAGGTTTGGCTACTGAGGCCTCCAACGGGGAGGAAGCCTCTGAGGGGATATTTTGACTGGATATTATATAAAATGAGGAAAGAGAGGGAAAAATGCCAGTCAGAGTACCAATAGAGTTGAGGATTGGTACGAAGAGTGTTAGGACCAAGACACTCCTTAATGCTTTATTCTCATACATGGATATCCCAATAATAATTATTGAGTCACCAGTATGGGAGAAGCTAGGTTTTCCATTGCTAGAAAAGGAGATAGGGCTTGAGGGGTTCTGGGGCTTTTTGGCACCCCCAGCTGTTGTGAGGGCGAGGTCAGAGTCACCACCGAAGACAGGGTAACAGACTGGGTAAAATGCAGGATCTGTGTCTATCCAGAATTCAAAGAAGAGGAAGAAGGAATGAACATAATGAACGAAACACTCATACACCTACTAGGTCTAGAAATAGTAGACCCACTACTTGGGCTCTGGAGATTCAGGGGAGAACCCATCGACAAGACAAGAAAAAGCGTCTAGCCCCAACAGAATTAGTGGCACAGAAAACACCAGGAAAACCCTGCTTGGTTGAGCAAAAAACTAAAAGAAACTTAATCCATCTAATACTACAGAAAGAACCCCTGCATCTCCGATTGGCTCTATCTATACAACATCTATGAGTCTATAGCCAGAAAAAGCAGAGAAATAGAGGCTCCCTAAGGATCAAATACAGCAATAATAATGTCCCTCAAGAAGGAACACAATAAACGTCATTAACATTACAATATCACTAGTGGAATAATCTATGCGACTTCTTCATCACAGAATGTGATATTCTGTAGTGTCCCCGAGTAAAGTAATTTCACCTCAGGCTTGTTCCCTCGGTATTATTGAGAAAATTCAACGTAATGTTTTTTGCCTACTCGGCTTTCCCTAATACCTTCGTAGAGCATCAGTTAATTTTTTAAAGTAATACCAAATTGTTATACATTATGGTGATTCACTTGAGTATGACCGAAGTGGTTGTGATCCGTGTCCCTAAGAAGCTAAAAGAAAAAATGAAAAGTGTCCCTGTGGACTGGCCTAAGTTCCTTAGAGGGGTCATAAAGGAGAGAATAAGGAGAGAGCTTATGAGACAGGCAGCTACTGAGCTTGACAAAATAAGAAAAAGATCCAGAGAGCTCCCTCCCGGAACCATCGAGGCTTGGATAAGGGAGGATAGGGAGTCGAGATGATACTTATTGTTGATGCTAGTATTGTTGCTAAGTGGGTTCTTCAGGAGGACTATACCGACGAGGGGTTTCGTCTTCGTGGACAAATGTGGACATTCATTAACATTCTTAACTATGAA
>CAZVPA010000196.1:0-3695 GCA_964628995.1 uncultured Nitrososphaerota archaeon
GATGATGTAATTATTGTGTCTAGTTGAGGTCTGTGTGGACATTTTTTAGGGTAAATTTCAGGCTTCACCTAGAAGCGAGATATCCTTCCTGTGTCAAAAACCGATAAGAACAATGGAGAATAATTCACATGCTGATTAGGCTTTTATAGAATCTAATGCTTGTAAAAACCCAGGATAGAGAGTCAATCAACAATACTCAGATAGAATAAAACCCACGACACCAAACTTACAAAGTCACGATGAGGCTGGAGGCCCCTCAGATATGAGCTTCCAGGATCCATAAGGAGATCAATCAGCGTTATATCTCATGGGCCTAGTGAATGGGGTTGCTGTAGGCTTCATAATGGCCATAATGAATGTATCTGTTGTCCAATACATAACTAGTGATCCAGCAGCAATAGGGCTACTATCAACGGTCGCAGGCTTCTTCGGCTGGCTCGCAAACTACCCATCTGGGAGACTATCAGACACGATAGGAAGAAAGAAAATAGTAATCGTAGGCCAACTAGGTACTAGGGTAGCAACATTCATGATCCCCTTCGCAAAGACAATAGACCAACTACTCATAATCTATACCGTCCGCTCCATCTCATTCAACATGAGCTCACCAGTATATAGAGCCCTACAAGCAGACCTAGTCCCCAAACAGATCAGAGGAAAAATCTTTGGTACAGTACAGACACTATTCAATCTCGGGGCAGCAACATCCCCATTTGGTGGATATGTCTACGAATACCTAGACAGGATCAGGATAACAGTACTTGGTCAGGTATTGCCGGGATCAGCAATACTATTCTGGATCAGTGCCATCATGGGTCTACTAACAACACTCCTTTTTGCTCTATATGTGGTGGAGCCAGATATTCACCGTGAGGAGATGGGATAGGTGTCCTATTTTTCGTTTCTAGACCAGGAGTGGGATTATTGACCGGGCTTGCTGTAAATACTTTGATGTTTTTAATGGATTTGCATGAATATTTGTGGTTGTATTGGCGAAGGGAAAATGTTCCTAGAACTATCCTGGCTTATCCCATCAGTATTGTTTATTGTACTCCCCCTAATACCCCTACTCGAGACAAAGAAGGGTTATGCTGGTGCACTACTAGCAATAATAGCTGGCTGTATATCCACAGCAATATCCATAGGCGGACTAATAGAGATAATTAATAGAGAACCATACGAAATAAAGGTCACCTGGATAGCATACAAGAATATAGAACTGAACTTCGGAATATATGCCGACAAACTCTCCATGTTCATGGCCTTCATAGTATCATTCATAGGAACACTAATAATGATATACTCACTAGAATACATGAGCCACGACAAAGAGAAGAACCCCCTAGCATGGCCAAGATACTTCTTCGAAATAGCAATGTTCGTAGCCTTCATGCTCATGCTGGTACTATCATACAGCCTACTACAACTACTAATAGCATGGGAAGGAGTAGGACTATGTTCATACCTACTAATAGGCTACTGGTGGTGGAAGCCAGACGCGGCAAAAGCAGCAAAAAAAGCATTCATAACAACAAGACTAGGAGACATAGGACTCTATGCCGCAGTAGTATATACATACCTAGCAACAAACCCCCACACGCTAGACATACCAACACTAAACAGCATGGCCGAAACTGGAGCAATACCCGGGACAGCCCTCGCCATAATAGCACTATGTGCCTTCTGGGCAGCCATAGGGAAGAGTGCACAGATACCCCTCTTCACATGGCTACCATGGGCAATGGAGGGTCCAACAACCGTATCAGCATTAATCCATGCTGCCACCATGGTAAAGGCCGGTATATTTTTAGTAGCTAGGATATATCCCGTCTATGAGAATGCTGCTTCTATTTGGGGGATACGTCCGCTTACAGTGGTTGCTTATATTGGTGCTCTAACTGCTGCGTTTGCTGGTCTTGTAGCGGTTATTAATAATGATATTAAGGGGGTGCTGGCGTATTCTACGGTTTCGCATCTCGGGCTTTTGCTATTGGCGTTGGGGGTTGGAGCGTATGGGGCGGCACTATTTCACTTATTGAATCATGCTTTCTTTAAGGCAGAGTTGTTCCTTGTTTCTGGTTGTGTACTACATGCGACGCATGATCTGAGGGATTTGCACAAGCTAGGTGGTATTAGGGATAAAATGAAGTTTACTTGGTTGCTTGCACTATTGGGGTCTTTGGCGATAGCGGGGGTTCCTCCGTTCGGGGGGTTCTGGAGTAAGGATGAAATACTTGCTGGGGTGTCGGCGACTGGTGATGTGTATCTCTTCATATTGGGATTTATTGCTGCTGTGGCTGGTACATTATATATATTTAGGTGGTTCTTCCTGATTTTCCATGGGGAACCAAAGAGTGAGGAGGCTAAGCATGCGCATGAGATGCCGTATGTGATGACGATACCGGTGGCGATACTTGCGGGGGGTGCTTTATTGTGGGGGATACCAGTGGCGATATGGAAGCCGTTTGGTCTTGTATTTGTGGAGAAGGTTGCTTTGTCTTCTCATTCTACGGCGCATGTTATGGCTGAGGCTGCTCACGGTCTTCTTTCTCATACGATGATAATGTTGCTTACACTTGTATTCTTTGGTATAAATATTGGCTTGATGAGCTATATATATTATTTGGGTAGGGTTGATTTCTCTAAGTATCCAGTATTGATGAGGATTCAGGGGTGGTTCCAGCAGGGAACATTTATCGATAAGGCATATGATGCGTTTGTCTACTATCTGTTTCCGCGTGGTTTTTCGTGGTTGGCGGTGAAGATTGACTCTGGGATTGACTGGATCTTTGAGTCCTTCCATACGCTGGGGGCAAAACTATCCGCGGTAATGGCGGAGGTGGTTGACATAAGGATTATTGATGCAATAGTTGAGGGATTCAGGCCATTCTTCAGGGCGCTGGGTAGGGCATTAGGCAAAATACAGACTGGACACATCGGGGACTACATGGTGCTCTTTGGTATCGGGCTAATATTCCTGTCCTCAATCTTCGTACTATACTGGCTTGGGTGGCTATCCCTAACATTTCTCGTACCCGCCTAGTTTTTGTCTTCTATTTGATTTTGTATAGATTGGATTATTGTTTTTTCTCTTAGATATTTGGTGTTCTGCATTGTGGACTAACTGTGTTTGTTAAGTAATGTGTTTTTTTATGGCTTGGCTCTCATATCGTGTTCTTTGCATTAATAGATGGTTAGAAAATGTTGTTTTTGTTGGGTACTATACATAACGATAAATAATCTAGGAAATACAGAATAATAGTCGTAATATTGAAGTCTAAAAATCAGTTCGCAATGCACAGTGTTTATTACTTTGTGTTTTCTGGTCGGAATAATGGTAATTGCTTTTCTTGTTTGTTTGTGGTAATTAGGTGCCATTTAGATTGTATATAATGGCTCGTCTTAATTAGTTAATATTTGATGATGTTTTTTATGATACTTTATTGCTTTCCTATGTGGCCAGTTTTTTTATGTTTTTGCTCGTTTTTTTACTCACATTCTTTATATATATCCTCATATATAAATATGTTTTCTCTATTCATATATATGGGTGTATATTATGAAGAACGTGCTGATAATTGTTTTGTTGTTGTTCTCAGCGTATATGATTTATCCAATGCCCAAGGGAGTCGAGAGAGTCGGTGCTGGGGAGGATTACAGGGCCAAGATACCGGCATCAAGAGTGGTGATGGAGA
>CAZVPA010000197.1:0-1544 GCA_964628995.1 uncultured Nitrososphaerota archaeon
GGGATGAGAATGGGCTCATCTCTCAGTTTTTTGTTTCTGTTCCTCTTTTTCCTCGATGCTGTCTGCTTACTTGATCTCTCTAGTGCTGATCGTCGTGTGTTAGAAGCCACCAAAATTGGCTAACGAGACTAGTTTTGCGACACTTTACGCTACCTGATTGAGCCCCCTACAGAACATCGTACTGAATTCCGAACCTAAAATGGTTGACCCAGAAAGACATCGCAAGGACATGGAACACAAAATACTTGTGTGTAAGAATAACGTACTGACAGGGAACAAGCAATGCAATAGAATTCTTATCTCTTATGGATTTTGCTGTCTTTTCTTCTGGTGAAGATAATCTTTATAAGTAAAATATCTATATGTACTGTGGGTCTGCTCTCTCGGGGTGATGTGCTTGTAATATCATAGCCCCTATGAGAGGGCACCCTTTATAAGTATTAACTATAAAATGGGCTCACTCCCAGAACTAGGTGAAAAAAATTGAAAAAATCTTGTTTGCTTGCCGCATTAATCTTTCTTTCTGTAATAGTAGCGCCTTTGGTAAGTAGTCAAAATAAACTACTAGCAAGAAAAGTTTCTCTGGTCCCGAGAGTAGCCGAGGGAAATGAAACCTTATCTATCTGTTTTCTATGGATCAGATCCGCACATCCAAGCATAACCACCATATACATAAACGGTACAGGTTACACGCTTAGCTTTGGGGCTTATTATACTCAGAATGTAACACTCAATATAACTATAGATGTAGATCCTAATGAGACCATATTTGTTTATGATGACCATGGCTTTGAGTTCAATGGCTCAAATTTTCTATATACTGTGCCTCCCTACGAAAACGCCACTCTGACTATAGTCAAACTTGATGACTGGGGTCCTGGATACTGGGAGCACGAAGAAAGGGTTCTCGATATGGGATTTGGTACTGTTCAAAGCTAACATTAACTCTACTTGGAAGCATACGATGTACGCGTTTTTGGCGACTTATTAATAGTATTTACCTATTTTCAAGAGACAGGCTTAGAATTCCTCAATACTACTTCTAATCCCATGCAAGAAGTTGTCGTCTATGGAAATCCAAAATATGGCTATTCGCATTTAGCAAGCTTTTTGGTTCCATTCGACGAGCCCAGAGACATAGACATCAAAGATGGCCTTCTAATCTGTGTTAGATGCTATGGTGAGGACTCTACGCCCTTCGATATATATAATATAACTGACATCCGAAATCCACAACGCATAAGCTATCTTAACTTCTCAGATGATCAACACAAAGGAAGTTCAGTCCTCGTTCATGAAAACTATACATTCGTATCTGGCCCGTGGGGATTCTATGTTGTGAATATATCAGATCCTCAAAATCCGACAGTTGTCAGTGATTATATAGGTGTAACCGACTGGAAAGGCGACAAGATGGTCTATAAGGATAATGTTCTTTACCTAGTAAGCAGCGACCATGTATACATCCTTAATGTAACGGATCCAAGCAATATCCTGCTGATTTCTGATGTTCTCTCACCAAGAAAAATATATGATATTTGCAT
>CAZVPA010000197.1:1554-3693 GCA_964628995.1 uncultured Nitrososphaerota archaeon
CCAATATATCGAAGCAATAGATGCTAAAAATGCCAGAGAGGTGGAATATGCTGATGATTATTTGTTTGTTGCAGACGGGCAGTTTGGGTTTAAAGTATTTAATATTAGCAATATGAGTGATCCTCAGCTTATAAAGTTTATTCCCGTGTCAGACTTCGCTACAAGTGTTGAGGTTTCCGGTGACATTGTTTATTTGTCTCTAAGGCTTGAGGGAATATGGGCTTTCAATATCTCCAATATGAGCAACATATATTTATGCAACAGCTTTAATTATTCTGATTACTTTGTTGAATATGGGTACTCGGAGAAGTGTAGGTTGTGGTTCCAATACATTAAACAACCATCATACATGCGGCTTCACTTAATGTTTAAGGGCGGGAGCTATCGGAATAAAACACTAAAAATATACTCGGTGTTCTATAGGCTACCTATAATACTGTATAACGATACTAACGGCGATGGTGTGTACACACAGATCATAAAATTCGATGAAAATGAAAGTGAATACCACGTAATAGATGAGCCAGACGTAATATATTTGGAGGCAAATTATGATTACAAACCAATATTCAAAGACTACGAAACCAAGCTAATCAAGATCGAAGATAACTATTGGGCTCATGTCGCCTTCAGCCTAGAAAATATCACCTTAACGCCACCAAGTGATTCTTCCTATGAGGGTTCTGGTAAAGCAAACGTAACATATCATTTTTACCTACTATGGAACACGACTTCCGAAGTCTACATAAAGCTGGAACAAGAAGTCACAATATATGATCTGTCGGGGACATTTCCTAGGAACAATCTATCAATGTTTGCTGGATTTGCGGGCCTTTTCGGATATGCGTCCCGGGGATCTATAAGGCCCATACCTATCAATGTATCAGAGTTGGCTGAGGGCCGGATAACACTTTCTCTGCTTAATGCAAAAGTAGCTTTGTTTGACATGAATGGGAACTATAGCGTTATCAGAAATAATAGTGTCATCTTCATGAATAGAAGCACCGCTTCTGTAATATATCCGAGTACTTTTAACGAGTTTGACCTTCAAAATATCCAGATAGGCGGCAATTTTAACAATATCAGCGAGAACGACACTGTAGTATTCGATCCGCACATAAAAGTGTATGGAGCGAGTAATTTTTCACGATTTAAGGATCTCGACCCACCTTCAATCTCTGTTTACTGGTCGCCCGTATCCCCCAGGGTCAATGATACATTAACTATTATATCAACGGTTCGTGATAGAAACCCAATAGTGGATGTATCTGTGAATTATACGTTGGACGGGGTATCCAAAATTGAGAAGATGAGATATATCGGTAACTCGAAGTACGAAATCTCCATAAACTTGGGAAACGCAACTACTCTGTCATTTAGGATAACGGCTAGTGATTACTGGGGAAATACCGCAGTTTCTCCTCTATACATAATAGAGATAGAACATCCATCTGAAGAGGAAGAACAAGAAGAACCCCCCAGCACTCTCTCCCCCATCTTATTGACTGGTGTCATAGGGCTAACTGCGATTATAGTTGCCACTGTAGCTGTTTTATTTAGAAAAAAACGAGCAAGAAAATCTTAATATAGGGCTAGTCTGCACAACCTACTCTCTCATGACTTCCTGCATGCATTCTCTATTTCTTCTTGGTGCTCATTATTGGGATAATCTCCCAAGTATTGGGCTATGTTTTTGATATTATCATGTTACTTCTACACTTTTCTTTTCGTCAATGCTGACGGCTCTCGATTCGCCCTAGTATGGGTTGTCGTTGATTAGAAGCTAAAAATTGGCCTACACATAGGTAGTTGCGGCTGTTTGTTGTTCTTGCATTGTTTTTGCCTTTGCTAATCCTTCTTTAAGTTCCACTATGAAGCTTCTTGTTGTGTTTGCTATGTATGCCTTGCGGCCCGTCTGCTTTTCTATGGTCTCGAACATCTTCTCGATTATGTCTAACGCCTTTTCCATTATTGTCAGATATCTTTTCTGATCTAACTCTATTCCTATATGCTTGAAGTATTTTTCTAGTTTTTCTCGTCTTCTATACTCCAAATATAGTATGAAGGCCAGTAATGCGAACAGCAGACCAAGGAATGCTTCGGGGTGAAGCTCCATTCCTAGTACTATCATTGCGTATA
>CAZVPA010000198.1:0-3693 GCA_964628995.1 uncultured Nitrososphaerota archaeon
TAAAAGTTCAAGCATTGGTGTGTATGGTTGCTCTAGCGACACTAAAGAATTTTTAAAATTTGTGTTCCCACTACCCAGCCCCCGGCACTCCCTCCCAGACCGCATTCATCCCCCAGATACAATCTGGGGGCTTTCTGCGATATTCTTGTAATGGAATAGGATAGGATATATATTAGCACTATTGGAATATCCGTACGCGCTTCAATAGATCTATGTGAGTATCCGTAAGTGTTAACTTAGAGAGGTAATTCTTGACATAGCTATGGAGTTCTGGGTAGTCTCTTGTTCTTATGATGGCGTACAGTATGTCCCTTAACGCATCTCCGCGCTCAGTAGCATACATTGTTGCGAGGGTCTTTGCAAATGTGTCATAATCCTCGGGGGAGATACTGGGCATTATTAGCACTATCAACCTTGCCAAATTCTTTATTGCCTCATCAACAGCGAAGTATTTTTCTAGGGGATCAGTTATTGTTACTTCAATCTCCTTGATTGTTCTGAAAACATCTATCACGAAATCCGAATTTTTGGCGATTTCATCCTGGTATCGCTTAGCAAGTCCTATTAGATATTTGAGTATATCCTCATAACTTGATCCTAGATCGGGCGGATTCATAAGTAGGTTGAGTAGCTTCACACAGTTCTCATTCTTATCAGAGTGTCTGCGGAGTGTTTCGAAAATTATTTTTGCGATGTCATCAAAGACCGTAGGTCCAGGGGTTCTATTGTATACATCGATAAGCTCGTCTGCTTGTTCAACAATCAAATCGGGTGCACGTTTGGCGAGAGGTACAATTATGTTTTCTAGGAACATTGTTCTTAAGGCAACACCAAGTTTTTCTTCTGGCAGTTTCATAAGTTCTAGTAGCTTTCTCAGAAATACACGTAGTGTGTTTATATTTATCTCTGTAGAGACGATAGTTGATAGCATTTTCTGAAGTTCTACGAGGATCTCAAAGTTTTCTCTCTCAAGATATATGGCCTTTATTGCGAATGCTATTATTACGTCCGACACTTCTGGGATATTCGAATACACCTGTAGTAGAGAATCAATGAAAGACTTTTTTTTTGATATATCCTGAATATTATAGTATATGGACGATATTCTTTCAATGAGTTCTCGAGAAGGCATCGCATCCTTACTCCATATACATGTGGCCAATGCCCTAAGACATGCTATAGATATATCGATATCGTCCTCCATAGCGGTTATGCTGTCAATAAGTTGAAGGAGGTGTTTTTTCTCTTCAACAAACTTTGGATGCCTGAAAATATTTGCTAGGTTTATTATGGCTGAGCCCCTTATTTTGTTATTTTGGTGTCTCAATGCGATATCTGAGAGTATATCCTTCATCATTCTAAGGTAGTCTGTTTCTCTCATAGGTACAACAACATTTGTCAGGAAGTACAGTATGCTTGGGGGCATCTCAAGAATGTCAGCATGCTTCTTAAATATCCCATCAAGAATAGGCCTTATGGTATAGAAGCTCTTCTTGGCTACTATGCTTAAATACTCAAATAACTGATCGAAGAGGGGATCGTTAGGATTGTCAATTATGGCTTTTATTATGTCCATATACTCGTTGAGTGCCCAAGGTACGTTCCAGAGAGCGATAAATAATGTCTCTAGTGCCCGTGCCCTGAGCTTAATATTGGTACCCTTCAGTATTGTCTTAACTATAATATCCTTAACTGCGTCATCGAATACAAGTTCGTTCTCTGCCTTAAAGAAATTCTCTAGGGAAATTAGGAATGATACTATTCCAAATCCTGTCATGACACGCGGGAACTTTCTGGTAATAAGCTTTATCAAGTTGAAGACTTTCTTAGCATGCTTTGGGAGCAGTGTTATTATCTTTGAGAGCTGTATAAGCATAACACCAAAGAACTCAAGCTCTTCGCTCTGCCCGCCCTCAACCCTCTTCGCTAGCTCTGTCATTGTTAGGATTATCACCTTGATGTTGGGCTCGATTATAGGTATATCGAAGTTTCGGAGGCTAACTATGGCTTTAAGCCTCTCCTCTCTCGGGAGATCCATATTTTTTATTCTCTCTAGAGTCCTTATGAGTTCTATACCAGACATATTTCAAACCATTAACATCATGTAGGTTCAACAGGGTTTATATTGATACATACTCAAATACATCAAAAAATTTTTATGTAAGCTTGAGTGAAGAGGTATCCATGACCACTTTTAACTTGTTTTTGTTTTTTGGAAACATGGTGAGCATTATGGGTGCGGAGGATATAACATACAAAAGTGTGGGGTCCCTCAAGAAGGGCGCATATATAATGATTGATGGGGAACCCTGTAAGGTTGTTGAGATATCCAAATCAAAGCTGGGAAAACACGGTGCAGCCAAGGCAAGAATCGTGGCTATAGGAGCGTTCACTGGGCAGAAGAGAACAATAATAAAGTCCACTGGCGATAAGGTCGAGGTACCAATAATAAACCGAAAGGACGCACAGGTTCTCAGTATCAAGGGGAAGTACGTAGAGCTTATGGATTTGGAGACATTTGAGACATTTGAGGCTCCGGTAGCGGACGAGAGCTTATTGCAGAGAATAGACTCTGGCTCAACGGTGGAGGTATGGTTTCTAGCAGGCAAACCCCTCGTAATGCGTGCGAGAAGGGTAGAATAATCGTGGTAGTGTGTCATGTCTGAGGGATTTATCGAGAGCCTTGAAAAGGCAAGGACAATAATGGTGGGTACCTTTTCTTGGATCAGGGAAACAATAAAGCCAGGGCTAAGCATAGTAAATTTTGTTGAGAATGTAGAATCAAAAATAGAGAAATCGGGGGGTATCTGGGGTTTTCCAGCAAACATATGTATTGGGAATACCGCCGCACACTATACACCAATACAGGGGGAGGAAGTATCAATACCAAATGATGAGATAGTAAAGGTGGATATCGGTGTTGCTGTCAATGGTTATGTCTTGGATAAGGCTCTATCTTTTTATTTCGGGGACGATGATGAGAAAAAGGCTATTGTAGAAACAGCAAACGAGGCTCTCTCCATAGCCTTATCCAAAATCGGCCCAGGGGTTCAATTCATGGATGTTGCCCACGAAATAAATGACTACGTCAAGTCACGGGGCTTCAGAGTAGTAAGAAACCTATATGGGCATAAGATAGAGCGTTGGAAACTCCATATGGGAGACGTTCCAGTACATCCAGAAGTAAAAAGTAGGGGGGTATTCGAGGAGGGCGCCGTCTACGCCATTGAGATCTTTGTCACGAATGGTGATGGTTATGCTGAGACCACGGATGATGTAAGGATATATTCACTACCACAATTTCTTGTGGATGTAAAGGGGAGACTTAAGATCCCTGTACACCTAAGGGTGGCGCGGGAGATATTCGGTTGGGTGTGGAGAAAGAGAAAGGCTCTACCATTCAGCATTCGTCATCTCAAAAAGAAATTTGATGACACAGCAATAAAAGTAGCATTAGCTGTTCTCAGTCGATATAGTCTCATTGTGGAATATCCCGTTCTTAGGGAGAGGAGAGGAACTGTCGCACAGGCTGAAGATACTATTCTAGTAAAAAAAGATGGGATAGAAATACTGACTCGTCCAAGGCCCTTCCCCCGCTAATTGTTGCTAAAAAATATATATAAAGGTGCGGGGGTACACCTACGGCCGGGCCCAAAGCCAGACTAACCCCAGCGACCACGACCAAAGCCGTGG
>CAZVPA010000199.1:0-3618 GCA_964628995.1 uncultured Nitrososphaerota archaeon
GGTTTAATGGTCTTAGGGATCTTATGAGTAGCAAGCTTGTGGGTAAGATCGATGAATTATTGGAGAGGTTTGGCGATGTGATAAATACTGACCTGAGTATGGAGGAGGCGTGCGCATTAGCGTACCTCATGGCTAATCTGTATGTTTTCTTGGAGATGTTTGAGTATGCTAGGGATAATAGGCCGTTTGTTGGTGAGTGGACTGATGGTGATGGGAAAATGCATCCTGGTCTTTTCGAGGGATATGTTGAGAAGTGGTTGAGCTATAGGAATGGGGGTAATGTTGGTATCTTTGATGTTATTAGGTGTCTTTCCCTATTCTGTCCAGTATATAGATATAGTGAGATTCAAGATGTGTATGGGTTTAAGAAGGCGGCATTCAAGAATACGGAACTTGTTGATGCGGAGTTTTGTGGTGAGGTCTATAGTGAGGAGGGGGACATTTGGAGATCCTTTTACGTTAGGAGATCCTCCAGTAGTATCGTATTCTTCATAAAGAACTACATCATGCACCTAGTTGCCAATGTCTATGTTGAATTCATGGGAGAAAGGGTACTCGTACCAGTGATATTCGCATTGAGTAGGAATTGGTATTCGATGGGGAAGGAGGTTAGGGAAATCTATGGTGGCCCTATGGGCGTATATATGGGGGACTACAAAATTGGGACTGTACTAATATTATTGCCATCCGAAACACCAGTCATATATGTTGTTGATGGTAAACTTCAAGTACTTGCTAGGCTCTTCTGTGGAGATAGGGAATATGTGAGGGAAATCTATGGAGGGATTGTTAGGAGGGGCCCAGAATGGCTGGCAGGGAAACTTAGGGAGATGTGTGAATATGGTCTTGTTGGTGGTGATATTGCGGGTGCTGACTGGAAGAGTATTGCCGAAAGTTTCATAGAGGCGGTAAGGACCAGAGCTGTGTCGACGTCCGAACATGCGGCACTAAGTGCGACAATAATGCTTTTCGATCAGCTCAGTCAACTCGCTGACAGTATTGCTGAGAGGAAAAATATGGATAGGAAGGATGTATTTAGGAGCCTTATTAATGATCTTCGGGATAAGGTAGGGAGGGTCATAGAGGAGTTTAAGGAGATATTGTTGGGATACGCTATAGGTAGCTCGATAGACATATATGGAGTGTTTGGTAAGGGGTGGGGAGGGAAGCTTATTAGCCTTATTGGTGAGCTAAACAAATTTATAAATTCAAACAGGAACAAGATGCTGGAAATGTTTCGTGGGGCTATGGACTTCCTCAAGGGAATTGTGAATAAAGAAATAGAACCAATAATAAGCATGATCGAAAAAGATGAAGCGAGAAGCGAGCTATGGAAAAAGATTAGAGGACATGTGGAGGGTGCCCGCAGCCTCTATAAAAAGCTTGAAGCATTATTAGACAAGATAGACTCTCTAAGTGGTGGTGAGCGGGAATCAGCAATCGCTGAAGCGGTAAAGATCGCTGGTCTTTCCATCCGATACTATAGACATGCCCTGAAGAGGATTGCTGATAGTGAATCCGAGTATAAAGAAAAGATAGGTATGATAAGAAAGATTTTGGACAAGCATACATTCTTGAGGGGACTTATTAGGAATTTCTTTATGTTGTCGGCATTCTTGAGGAGACTCCATGTTGATTATGGTGGTGGGAGACCCTATGTGGATTCTTCGTGTCTTATGGAGTCACTTGGGGTTATTATTTCTATGATTAGATATTCGGATAGTCTGGGCGAGCTTAATGTTGAGGATATAGCGGATTCTGGTGTTTCTGGTACTGAGGACTTTATGGAGATGATACAGGACGCGAAGAGTATTGCCAGAGAATTCTCCAACATAAGGATTGATGGTTCTGATGTGGATTGTATAGTCAAAGAGTGCATAGAGATCATTGAGGAGAAATCAGGAAGACTTGCTGAGTTCCTAAATACGATGCAGATAGTTGCGTGTAAAGAGGGGAGAACAACATTTTTAGCATCCACAAGCATGTTTCTTGCCGGGCTTGTGGAGGATATAGCGACCACCATGATGACACATCATGGATCCTCCTCAAACAATCTCGACCACAGGTTAATAGTTTTCCGTGAAATACTTGGCCGACTTAGTATATTCGAGAGGGAAATAATCTCCTCATACATCATGCGCGAGATAGAGAAGGTGGGCTTCAGTATACTGCTAAAAATGTTCAATACAAAAATGTTAATCGAAAATAATATAGTAGGATCTCTTGAGGAACTTGTGGGGGCGTTTGTTGATTCCCTAACAGACTACGAGGTGAGCTTTCTTATCGACCTCAGGTTCTGCTTTAGGAGTCTAATATTTGCGTCAAACGAGCTTGGAAAACGCCTTAAAAATTTCCTCAAGGAAAAAATCTTGGAGTATCTGAAGTCACGCGGTCTGTCCCTTGCGAAAAGCATCAACGAACTGATATACCAGTTTGTAAGGAACTATATGGGTCTTGCCGACAAATTGAAGAGGGTGGTTGGGGAAAATTATAGCCTGTATAGAGAGGGTGATGTTGATAGTATCTGGGAGAGATTTAAGCGGGCCGTGGAGGAGAAGGTCAGCGAGATTATGGCGGGGGAGAAAAAGGAATCCTATGGTGTTCTATGTGTGTTCCGCTTCCTGGCAGGTATTGAGTCTCAAGAAGACATAAAGAAGAAGAGGATGACCCACTTCTCCCCAACAATTGTGAGGAATGCAATGACAAAACTGGCGTTCCAAGTGAAAACAGCTGAATGTAGGGACATACATGCACTTAGGAGAGCTTTGATACTGAGTGTGGTTTCTGAGTCTGCGGTTTCTGCTGAAACTCTAAAGCTCATAGATACGATGCTGTATGCACTCTACTACAGTGGCGGAGGATATACACGACTTGGCGATCTCATAGAGGATCTAAAGGAGTTTGCGGGTGAGGAGTATAGGCTTGGTGCTCCTATGAAGGCCATGAATATTGAGAGGACGATAAAAAAGATATTGGAGTATAGGAGGGTGTATGGTGATGGAAAAATTATGGAGATTTATGGAAAGCTGGAGCAGGTCATGGATTATGTTGATGAGCTAATCAGGGAAATCGTTGATGTGGGTAGTGATAACAATGTGGGGGAGGTATCAGAACTTATCATGGGCTTCTTGAATAGTGTGGATGGCTTGCTGGGCACCATTGGGAATGAAGCTAATAGAGCACGGCACATTATACCGCATGAGGTTGTCCCCGTGGATGGAGGGCTTATTGTGAGGATTGCTGGATGCACAATAGTTCTGAGGGATGGGGGCGCAGTATTTCTGCCATATGCGGCATATAAAATGAGGAATAAGGATGGGAGTGTTGTTGGGTTACAATTTCTTGGGGATATATACAGTATAACGAGTATGGTTGCAACACTATATAGGGACTTCGGAGCACTCTTGGGGATGATGGAGAGGGGCGGTATATTAGAGGGGGTGAGTGTCTCCCCATTATACCCAACAATACATAGGGGTGCTGAGATATCCGTGGAGGGTGGGGAATTACACATAGAGAAATCGCGAGGAAGAAGGCTCATAACATGGATCGCGGTCGGGTTCTCGACAATAGAGAGGGAAATACTTGGAATACAGGAAGACACATATGGAGAAGGAA
>CAZVPA010000200.1:0-3593 GCA_964628995.1 uncultured Nitrososphaerota archaeon
ATTATGGATGATACATGGGGAATATGAAGCATCTATTGTTGTTGATTCGGCATCAGTAACATATATGGTTCTTCTACCAGAGGAGTATAGTTCGTCTATATGGAGGAAACTAGGCTCCCTCAAGAAGTAGAATACCGTGCAGTTAAGCTCCGAGTCCGATATGTCCACATACTCAGAATCTATCACAACTGCGTGTACTCTAGCCTTCGTGTTTTCAATTTCGAGTCTTTCTGAGTGAACCATAATCCCCATACCAGAGAAGACATACTTTGGTACAGGTCTAAATGGGTGTATGAGGCTATCATATATCTGGGTTGATGATGCATTATATATGCGGAGTTTCTGTGTTTTGACTCCCTCAAGATATGTCATATTGATGTTCCTTAGGACTACACTCTTCGAGGATATGTTTGATAGCGTTATATTTGTGGAGTTTGTGATTGTTGTCTTATTCATAGCCACGTCTTGGATCTCTGCATCCCTGAATAAATCGATTTCTAGAATGCCGATAATGGAGTTCAGAATCTCTATATTCCCAACATGGCTCCCGGTAAGCATCTTTATGGATGAATCTTGTATTGAGAGCAACGATACATTGTATATGGCTACGGTATAGTCCTCAGCATCTTCTATGTGGACATACTCATCATCAACATAGCAGTATAGCCTCCCGTCCCTCAGGAATGTGTCCTTGAAGCTTACATATCTTATGGATGGATTTATATCAAGTTCGTAGAATATGGCTACATTTGATACCTCTATGGATCCATTATTAATCTCAAAGCTTAGGCTACTCACATTCGAGTCCAAGAGCATCACTGTTGATTCCCTAACAGAAAGATTTAGTGGTGTATAGTCCTTCACTGCATGTATATTGGCTATGGTAACTGTCGAGTTATGGATATTGAACTCTAGGCTTGACCCCCTATACCCAACTACCGATATGTTTTTGGAGTCCCTAATTACATAGCTAAGTGATGTGTAAAACGAACCAATATTCCCCCAAGCGTCATTAATAACGATATCCTCACAGTTAGCAATATTCACGATATTCCAACGATAGGACAATATGGCGACATGCGACCAAAAGATATTGTCCATATTCTTGATATTTACTATTATGCCCCAGGACTCGATGAATGATCGCTCAGTACCAGTTATGTTGGTCATATATATATCAAGGCATATACTCCCCCTAGAATAGATGTATGAGTTCACCATTACCAGTGTGGTGTTCTCGAGAACTACCGTAACGTTCTCCCCCGAGACTATTGCTGAATCCTCAATAACCACATGCCCCCTAAATAGGATCCTGCCAGAAGCACGAATATAGGACTTGGAAATAGTAGCGTTTTCTATCGTCACATTCTCTGCAAAGAAAACCCCACTAATATTCCCAGAGATTACTCCAGAAACATATTCGGCATCACCAAGTGGGTTTGGTACCTCTGGATACTCACGTGTGCCGACCAGTGATGACAGATATACCAGCCCAACAAGACACATGACTGAGCAAGAAATCATCAATATTATGGATGGGATTAGCCTCTTTTTATTCATGTAATCACATCCTAGCCAAACCCAGCAGAGCCCCCGCCGCCACCACCGCCACCAACGATGCCTCCTCCTAATCCGCTAATCCCTGTACCAAATGCCCCAGGATATGAAACAAGGCTCTTCAGTGTCTCCACCAGCGTCCTTAGAAAATCTGACAGTAGGGTATTAGGGATATGTGAGGGGGTTGGGGATTCTATATGTGCTTGTGGGACCACATATGGTATACATTCGGTATGCTCTTTCTCTAGAATATACTCTAGAATCGATATGTATTCTGATAGAAACGCTATGAAGTATGCTATGTTCCTACCAAACGTATTTTCAAGAATCCTTGGTGATACCGCTCCTGACTGGATATTACTAGTCATGATTTTTAGGTCTCTAAATGCTGCCCTTACTCTACTCCGTACAGACTTTATAGCCCCATTCCCCCTCGGTGTGAGGTTGGATTTCATTGAGAGAATCCCGAATGCTATCATGAAGAAAAAGATCGGGATTAGGCATAATGTCTGATATGCTAGTGATACACCATAAGCATGAAGGATCAATGCTGAGATAGCAAATATGCCTATGGGTAGTAGTATTGTGGAGAGTTCTGGCTCGAAGCGCTCACTTCTTCTTACCATAATATATCCCCGCTCCCTCAGGCCTATAAATATATCTCTCTCATACATTGAGATTAGCTGACCAATCCTTCTTAATAACTCCATACCCAATTCCGTCTCCCATCTGGGTAACAACTCTAATGCCCTTGTTACCCATGGATTATACTCACGCGACTCCCCAATCTTTCTGACATATATTTTATTGTCACGCATAACCATTTCGACGAGTCCCAGCGATGCTAGATAAAATATAGCGACTAATGCCCTATGTGTCCATGTACTCGTGGCAATATATGAGAATTCGATCGGATCCATATCCCCAACTACTTCCTCGAAGCTCACATATTCAGTACGTTTAGACACAATAACTCCCGCTACAGCGATAAATATGGAAAATATTATGTATGTCCCACTAACACATAATAATAATCGCGTCCCACTGAGTATTTTCCTCATAGAAAACCCTGCCTCAGCAATCCTGTCAAAACGGACATATATCCCAACAGTCTCTCTATTATGGAGGTATCCACAGTCGAACACTATGATTGTTCTGTCACTCTCATATTGTTTTTTCACATCCACATAGCCTGCGTGTTTATAGACAACATGCTCAACATTAACCCTTCCAGGGATCACTATTAATGCCCTAGCAATAGATATTGGAGGGTGTTCCTCTGGGAATAATACCCATTTAATGGTGTTGTAGTCGCCCTCTTCCCAAACAGCATTTATCGCCATGTAGCTCAGAATAAATATTTTCTCGCCCCGCCGTATCGGCTCGAAGTAAAATCTAAAGCCGACCTTACCGAACCCTCTGACGACTGTTGTCTTCAGCTCCTCAAGCCCATTATCGGATACCTCATAGACCCTAATATTTCTTATGTCATCAAAACCGGATATTGGAATTATCCTATACCCGAAGCGGTACTCCCTGTAGTATGCCTGGAAAATAACGTCCCAGTATTCCCTAATAAGTAGTGACCCATTCTTCATAACGGTAATATTCACTATGTACTCCTTATAGTACACGTCCCCCCGCACGCTAGTCTCCGGTTTTATAGCCCTATCAACATAATCCCCCATATAGTAACCTAGGAAGATATAGGACACAGCAAAGATAAATATGAGGATCTTTACACCAGTTGAGAGACGCAATCGTATAGGGAGCCACATGATGACCAACAGGCCTAATCATGAGCTCCAATAATAAAAATAAATTTCTGTCCTTAAGTAGATGATGATTTGGGCTCTACTCCCAGTTGATGATAAGCCAACCCAAGAATGTTGGGTCTATTCCGAAGGCAACATTCAACCTTAAGAATATTTTTATCCTAGAAGCCCCATTTTTTCTTTGTCTTTTTCTGAATTTCTCTTAATTGGGTTGCTGATAATAGCTTTATATTTTTCTCTTTGGCGAGTTCTATTGTTCTT
>CAZVPA010000201.1:0-3552 GCA_964628995.1 uncultured Nitrososphaerota archaeon
TATACATGCTGCCCAGACCAGGTACAGATATCTTCGTTGACCCAGAAACATAATCCATGAATACTGTATGTGTCTGAATAGTATAGACAATCTTATCAACAGGTATCCATCTATCATGTGTCTTCACAGCGCCTACCTGGATAGATACTGTCCATCTGTATCCTGGTGGGAAGTCTGCCCAATCAGCAACAACTCTAAACAGCCCTGGGCCTACCATCTCAGCGGAGTAGGTCTTAGTTATATTCGCTTGGACGCTGCTTATGATCACATTTATCATCGCGTTTTCAACTGGAAGGTTGCGGTGAGTTACAAGTACCTCAATTTCTGATGTTTTGTGCTCTTCTATAAGCTGAATCTTAAGAATTTCCTTGGGAGGAGCTTTTGTCATGCTTAGATCTACAGTGAATTTCTTTATCGTCAATGTCAATACTTCGTATTGCCTTAGGTACACGGATTTGGAGAAGAAAATCTCTATGGATACAGTTGTTGGGAGCTCTATGTCCTCGCTTCCAGTTGCAGACAATATAAGATCCGCTATGCTAAACGTATCAAGCCTAATGCGGTAGCCTCCAGTGGTTTCGTTGAACGTGAAGTTTCCTTCTTCAAGCATATAATCCTCATAGTAGATTGCATATGTGGCGTTTGCACCCTCTATAATCTCATCAGCACCATAGACAAGATACCATATGTTGAGATCCATGAACTCGCCATACTCGAGCTCATAGGTCTTCTGAGGCAGAACCAAGTATGTTGGTATGGGCACAACGTCAACCCTAACCACGATTGTTCCCTTCTCATAGAATTTCTTCTCCATCGTTATGTTTACCAGGTAATACATGTCCACACTCAGTAGAGATGAGTTGACTCTCATAACATATCTCCCTTCCTCGTATGTTATGTAGAAAGCACCCTCAGGAGTTTCTGGCGTAGAACTAATCGTGACAGAAGCTCCAGAGATAATACTTCCATTCTTCGCCACAACGTAATATGCCTCGACAATCGGTGCTTGGCCCCATATGACTGTTATGTTCTTAGGTTGTGCGTAAGCTAGAGTCTTTATCTCCGTTATGGTTACGGATAGCACCTTAGTGTTCTCCCTGTAGAACGATTCCCAGAGCTCAACATAGATAACATATGTCCCGAGAGGCCAAGACCCGTTTGTGCGTCTACTATCGAATAACAAGTAGTAAGCGCCTTTAGCTGGATCGTATGTCAGATTTCCGCTCCATATCGCGGTCTCATTGAATACAACTCTGAACATTCTTTTTGAGGCATTCTCTATGATTGTCGTTGTTTTCGTATCTATGTACTTTATTTCAAAGAGATAGCTCTCACCATACTCGATCATCACTGTTGTCGCACTCACATCGATGTACGTGTCCCTTGGCTCGACAGTGACCGAGATATACTTCTCCCGCACCTCATAGAACCTCTTCCAGAAGTACACGTGGATAACATATGTGCCGAGATGAGGCCAAGACTCATTGATGAGCTCCGTTGTGTCGAACACCATGTAGTACTTATGTGTTGAATTGTATGTTAGGTTGTCCTTCTTGAGTAGGGTATTCCCATAGAAAATCTCATAGTATGCTACGGCATCAGTTATCATCACTCCTGCAACGATGTCTATGTATGAGAAGTTGAACAGCCAGCTCTCACCATAAACTATTGTCACAGATGATGCGGATACATCGAGTATAGTTTCCATCGGATTTACTGTTACTGAAAGGACTGCTGTCTGTGTCTCATACATCTTCTTGCTGAATTTTATGCGTATCTCAAACACTGCTGGCAATCTGATATCCATTTTCTCAAGCGTCTTATTAACCACATATGTGCTGTTAAACACCAAGTAGAACACATACCAACCGTCTGTGAGGTTGTATGGTATTGTTCCGTTTAGTATCAGAGTACCATTATAGGATATGTTGTATTGGGTATCAGCATCATATAGCGAAATGTCACCAGCCAAGTTGGTGTAATTCATATAAAATGTCCATACTTGTCCATATCTCAGAGTCGCTGATTTTTCAGATAACATAAGCTTAGTCTTTATGGGTTCTATGGTTACTGCCAGGATCAGAGTTTTTGATTCATGGTACTCTTTGCTCAGATATGTATACACAGTAAGTGAGATTGGGAGATCTGAAGCCCCAGATTTGCTGAATAGATCTCTGCTGTTAATCAGCAGCTCATAGCTATTGTCAGTGGAGTTAAATGTTAGGTTACCCGAATCTATTATTACCCCTCCATAATCTATGGCGTATGTGGCGTTAGCATCTGTGATATTGTACTTATTGGTGTAGTACCAGACTTTTATTGTAAAGTTGCTTGGGTACTCTACACTTACTGACTTCACGTTTGGTACAGCATATGCTGGGATCGGATCAACCCGCACGAATATTCTTACTGAGGCCAGATCATGGTGATCTTTAGAAAATGTTATCTCCAGTACATACAACGTTACCTCTAGATATGTCGTGTTTATGTTCAATCTATGCACATTGATGTCTTCTGTTATCACAAAAGCTTCGCTTGGAGCCACGACAGGGTTGCCATACTCGTCATAGACCTCCAAAGTGTGGTTGGCATTCTTAATGAATGCTCCATCTCGGGTTCTGTTGTAGTAGATGCCTATAGTTGCTGCATCGCTCCAGATAAGAGAAATGTTTGTTGATGTTGCATAACAAACAGTCTGCACCCTTATAATGTTCCAAGTAATTATGATGCTCCTACTTTCGTGGTGAGATTTGCTAAATGCAATGTGTATATAGTATGTACCGACGCTCGGAGGATTATTCAAATCTACAACTGCTGTGCTGTTTATAACAAGATAGTATCGACCCTGAATGAGTGAGTCCTCAGTTAGGTTATTACTATACACAGCAAGATCACTACTGTTCCTTATTTCATATGTAGCGGAGGCATTGGAGATTCCTTCATCAGTATCTGTTCTATTGTACCAGAACTCAACTGTGAGGTTCAGACCATACTCAGTGGTTGCAGAGCTAAGCGAGGAAGAAGCAACAGTAGGTATCGACGAGACATCGATGCGAATAGTTAGTGATTGAGGTTCATAGTAATCCTTTGAGAGCCCAATGGTCACCGTATATGTACCCTCTATGAGAGCCGACCCATTAATTTTGAGCACATAGAAACTTGCCGATTCGCTAATGTTAAATGCTCCTGGAGCCGAAGGTGTTGAATCCACGCTAACTGTCGCATTCTTTACGAAAGCATCATCTCTTTTTCTATTGTAGTATATGTTTACAGTTTCGGTGTAGCCCCATATCATGCTTATGTTAGCTGGTTGTGCGTATGCTGTCGTGGCAACAACAGTTATAGTCCAGGTAATCACTAGGGTTCTGGACTCATAATGAGACTTCGTGAAAAATGCATATATCGTGTATGTTCCAACACTCGGCGTTGTGTTAGCGTCTACAACAATGGAGCTATTGATAGTGAGATAATATTTACCAGCTATAGAGGCATCTTCTTCGAGAGCGTAGCTAATAATTGTTATCCCAGCACTATTCTTTATTTCATATGTAG
>CAZVPA010000202.1:0-3533 GCA_964628995.1 uncultured Nitrososphaerota archaeon
ACTCAGAGAAATTACATACAAGCCTAACAGGCCAAAGCCTAGTATTGTTAGCCGAGACATTATCGAGATATATGGGGATCCTATAGGGGAGTCCTACCTGCCAACCAACATAGCTCCTATCCTGCATGACCCTTATGTGATCCCTGTGTGTGGAGACATATGGAGAAGTACTCGACCTACTGGACACCTTAAAGTAGTTTACAGGGGATCCACGCCCCATACCCCCCATTTCAGAATCATGAGACACTACACCGAAAATACTATTAAGGCCAGAATAAACATTCGCAACTATACACACCAAAATGAGACAAACAACCAAGTGGTGTTGCCTCAAATTCGACACCAGCCAATGAATATACCACACATGTTGCCGTGTCACAGAGAGAGTAGATATACCCTCCTAAGCCAGAGAGGCCCAGAAGAGTATATCTACACTCTCTCACGGCATAGTGGCTATTGAGTCATCCTAAAAACTAAATTTAGATATTGTTGTTAAAAGATATTATATATATTTCAGATCCTGATATAGTGTGACATGGCATTCCTGATGTCGCTGACTAGAGTAACCACCATCTTTAAGTGAAGTATCGTAGTATTGTGTGAGGATGATGAAAAAATGTCTATACCAAAAGCATTACGTGATGATCAAAAGCATCCAAACTCCAAGAGCCTTATGTTGGAAGGAGATAATAATGCCAGAAGATAAAACAGCAGAGGATAAATGTCTACGAACTAAAAGAACCAGTAGCAAAAGTACGAAAACAAAGCAATAATCAAACGAGACCTACAAGTACTCCTTAACAAATATGGTATGGATATAATGTGAAAAATACGAAAATTAAGGGTTTTTTTATAGAATTGGGGTGGTATGAGTATTGCTACGTGATGGGGTTGGCGGCATATATTTTTGATCTTGACTATACCCTAGTAGAGAATAAGGCATTTAGGTATGCGTGTGAGTTGTTGCCGAGGAGGATAGGTCTTGGGGTAAGCCCGGAAGTCTTCTGTGAGGTTTTCCTAGATACTTACTACCAACTTGTTAGAAAGGGAGAACTGTACAGGGCCTTCGACTGGTGTTACGTCGCAAAACTAACCGCGGAGAAGTTTGGTGGAAGAATGAGGGAGAGGATGTTCCTAGAACTCTTCCTTGATGGTGTAGATATGGGCCTAGTAAAAGTCTGTGATGGAGCCATAAGTCTCCTTAGGCGGATAAAATCGTTAGGAAATATTGTTGTTATCCTGACTAATGGTTATGGGAAGTATCAGATCCCAGTCATAAGGAAGATACGGCTAGACAAGTATATTGATGCCATATTTACTGCTGAGAAATTACCAAAACCAAAGCCCCATAGTGATAGCTTCGATGTAGTGATGGAGTACTCGAAGAGGAAGCTGGGGGCTGAGAAAATATTCTTTATTGGGGACCACCCATTCTTTGATATCTATGGGGCACTAAACGCCGGTATCAAAAACATATTTTGGGTCGACAAGAATATCAAGGAGGGGATATATAGTGTTGAGGAGATATCTGGCCTCATAGAGGGGTATACCCTTAGGAGATACGGGGTACATATCACTATAGATACATCGAGAGGACAGAAAGTGGTGGTAGTAAATAGCCTAAAAAGCATACAAGAGAAATTCTGGGAACTATTTCTCTGATATCTTCCCTAAGAGTCTGATAACATCATCTACGCTCTCAGCCACAAGGATTATGTCTTTTCTTCTCTCGTCAACGGCTTTTCCAGCAAGTTTTTCTGACCAACCACCAAACCCCTTGACTGCTATTATTGGCTTATTATACATCCATGCATAAGCTATTTCGGATAGAGTACCGCTCTTCCCACCGATTGCCACAACGACGTCTCCCGCGAGAACAACGAGTTGGTTTCTTGCCCATCCTAGGCCCGTTGGTATCGCTATGTCCACATATGGATTTGCTTCCTCCCTACTTGTTCCTGGTAATATTGCTATTGTTGTCCCACCAGCACGTTTTGCCCCTCTACATACCGCCTCCATTATTCCTCCACGTCCACCAGTAATTATAATGTATCCCATCTTGGCTAGTTCTTCTCCAAGTTTCTCCGCAAATTTGAGTTCATTAGTGTTTTTTGTTTCTGAATCACCAATTATTGCTATAGTCTTATGCATAATCTCTCCCCTACCTCGATATTATGTGATCATGGATCGCGCCACCAAGCAGGAGGAGACCTATACCTATTATCATCATCCCAACACCTAACACGAATACTATCCCACCAGCAATAATGGTTGTTCCAGCCAAAACTAATTCGTCGGAATCCGCTTCTAGACCAAGATACCTCACGCCCAATCCGAGAATAGAGAACGCTACTGTCCCACAAATAATACATGGTATTACCAGCCAGATTAGTAATGCTGAGGAGACATCCAGGGATATATATGCTATGAGTAAAACGGCTGATGAAAATAGTGTATACATATGTTTTCTTAAGCCAAGAAGAACAACCATTAGTGCTAGAATAGCGACAAATAGGATCCTAAGGAAATACACAAATAGCAACATCAGGATTACCATTGAGACCAGAAACATCATAGAAGCCTGTTGGCTCACTATCAGAAGCATCACATGAGTAGAGAATTCTAGAATCAACAATATCCCTAACACTCGGCAGGTATATCGCATAATTATGTCCATGACCATGATGGATCACCAGCATAAAGCAACAATATATGACGCCTCATACATCACCCCTGATCTCTAATAAACTCCGCTTTTTTTTACCCATTCTTATTAGCTTTTGAATCCCAATTTTTCAAATAATGTTGCCTGATTTTTCGCCAATCTTTTGTCTACAATTTAAATATTATAATATCCTTATTAAGTATAGTGAAACTAATTTTTGGATACTATTTGGTGTCTATACTTGGTTGAGAAAATACTGAGGACCATAGCGACAATACTAGCCATAATAGGAGGACTGATAGGGTTCTACCTATATTCTCAAGACACATCACTAACAATAATATTCGCAGGAGTACTTACATCATTAAGCCTACATGTGGTAACATTCGAAAACATGGTCACTAAGGAGTATTTGGAGCAACGGATTGCAGAGCTCAAGGCCACCATGGCCACAAAGGAGGACATCAAGGACATGGCCACAAAGGAGGATTTAGAGCAAGCGATGGTGAAAGTAAAGTCATATCTAAGGCTTATTGTTGAGTATGTTTCGGGTAATAGTGCGATCTTGGTAGATTTTCTATCATCCAGAGGAATAATTGAGGATAGGGATGCGAGAATTTTGAAAACTATGTTTGCCACTCATAGGGAAATAACCCTAGCAGCCATAAACCCCTTGAGGCTTAGTAAGAAGGAGAAGGAGGCGATATTGAGGATTATGGATCTGCCTCTCGAGGAGATCACCGAGGAGGACTGTGACATAGCCTATGAGGCCCTGAAGAGGAACATGCTTGAGGGATTGATCGAGGCCGCGAGGATGCTTGCAATACTAACATGGCTGAGAGCATACATAAAGTATGGCAGGAAAAAA
>CAZVPA010000203.1:0-3415 GCA_964628995.1 uncultured Nitrososphaerota archaeon
GAGTAATGGATGGAGGAAAAATAAATGTATCGGATAGTATCATTGCTGATTTAATTCTTCCATCGTCATATGTGGCTGTGTTTAGTTTTGACTTTCCAAACAATACAAGAATGAAATTGGTTGTCCGTGGATACATCTTCAGGAAGTTCTCGCAGGGATTGATTTTCGAATATATTGTGGGTACTGCGAGGGAATGGATATGGAATAATGGTGAGGCCATATATGCATGTATAAACAAGTATGATGATGTTGAAATAGAATTCTTTCCTAGTGAGGGGAGGTCCTGGGAGTGGGGGGAGTTTATGTGGTGTCGCTGGGAATTGGACACTTTGGGTGAAGGCTATACCTCTGTTGGTGTATTAATAAAGAAAAATGCCTCTATTTTCCTTAGGCTTATTATTAAGTATGTGTTGATAATTCTTATAGCGATAGTTCTTGCTGATGTATTTAGACGAAATAAAAGACTTGGGGCAAAAAATCGGGGCAAATAATAATGTATCATAGGTGGTTTATTTAGCTACTTTTGCGTATTTTTTGGATTTTTTATGTTGTATTCCTAGGGATGGTTGTTGTGAGGGATTCATATATTATCCTCAGTATGACATTTTTGATAATGTTGCCTAGGGCCATATCAGAATTCTTGTTTAGGAGAACTTCGTTTAGGATGGTCTGGGTCTTTAGGGTGATAGACGTTTTCGACATTATTCTACAGACGATAAGCTATTTTGCGCTCGCCATATATATCTTTGTTAGATGTATTCCACGCGACGGATATAGGGAGCACCTAATATGTATGGTTCTCACATCTCTGCTTATTGGGGGGCATATGATGCATTTTGCTGCTAATGCACTGGATATGCATTATAAGGAGGTTCTCTATGTTGATACAGAAAATGCTATGCCTGAATCCGCATATACACTTCTCCATTTTCTGGATGAATATTTGAGCCATATCATTTACCTCAATGATATTACTTATGACACTAGGTGTGATATCCGAGATGGGTAGGGAGGATGGTGCTAGGAATCTCGATTTGTTGGATAGGATACTTATAATATTCTCATCCTTAATTTTGGGTGTTGCCTTAGGCCTAACAGCTGTAGAGTCGAGCATACCAATATATATGATGGCCCTCTCCACAGTAAACCTTGGAGCGATAATCTGGTTCTATAGGGAGAGAGCTAAGGATAAGATGACTAGGTACCCATTTTCCCTCTATGTCGTCATATTATTGGCTCTCATGGTTGTTTCAGACGCCATATATTATATGCTCTTTGGTATGACATCGCCGAGAGACCTAATAGTTGGCGGCGTCATGGGTGGAGTATAAAAAGTATAAATAAGAGTAAGTTCCCAAACAAACAATGAAGGATGATAATTATTAACATGGTAATTGGGCTACTTAATTGGCATCCAAATTCATTAGATATAAGGACATCTAGTGAAAGCTTTACAAGCCCTATGTTCCACAAAACCTTAAACAATTGCCTAGAAACGATTTTTTCGTAACATGGCTATGGATTTATCAAAGCTAAGAATATTCAGATAGGGAATTGTAAAGTCATTATATAATGGTTTTTTCATCAATATTAGTGTCGAAAAATGAACGGGACATCCTTAGATTCGGATAATGTCATTTGGAGCAATATTATTGGAATCTCCCTAAGCCTCGCAATTATGATACCTTTTATTCAAGCAACATCGATATATTGGCAGGTATTCCTACTGGAGCTCGAAGCAACACCTCTAGTGATATCCATAATGTTTAGTGTATCTAGTATTATAAGCTCCATATCCATGATATATGGGGGATACCTCGCAGATAGGTATGGTAGAAAAAAACTCATAGTTATGTTTACGTTTTTCATGTCATTAACGTTCCTCGCCATGTATTATGCCGCTAGCTGGAGGGAGATCTTCATAATATATGCCCTCCAGGGTTTGGCATCAATATATTCTCCTGCATTAGACGCCATAATTGCTGATAGTGCACCAGTCCAGAAGAGAGGCAAAATGTACTCCATAATTTTCCTTTTTCCAAGAATAATGGTAATAATCGCGCCCTATATTGCCTTACTATTCATAAAAAAATATGGTCTAGTGTATGGCGTAAGAAGATTAATGATTTTAGCATTCATCACGTGCATGTTGGCGTCGCTTATTAGGGCAATATCTCTGCGTGAAACCCTAGAGATAAAAAAGAAGGAAATGATCCTCAGTAGCAATGCAGAATATGGATATAGAGAATTTCTTGGATATATTGTCAAAAACATGACAAGACTCCTAATATTTGTGGGAATACTTATGTTTATGTTCGGTAAGATCTACCTGCAACAACTATATGTTCTAGTATATCTACAAGTAGACTATGAGACATGGGCATACATAAATATGATATATATCGCCATTTCAATCATGCTGACTATCCCATCTGGCATAATCGTGGATAAAATCGGCAGAAAAACGCCATTAATAATATCAATGGCCCTAGCTATTATTTGTCAAGCGATATTGGCATTTGCACCAATCAATAAAGCTGGACTATACGTAACCATAAGCTTTATACTCTCAGCATTTGCCAACTTCCTTGGTTTCACAGCATATATATCGATGGAGGCAGACCTCCTTCCCCATGAACAAAGGGGAAGAGCATATGCCGTTCTAAGAATATTTGAGTCCGCAACAAGTATTCTGGGTGTAATAGTTGGTGGCATACTATATGTATTGCACCCACGACTACCATTTATAGGAGCGACAATACTATCCATATTAGGATTCATCATATCAACAATACTCAAGGAGACATTACCAAGAGAATTAAATTCTCCTTCTTTGAACGTTCAATCGTAAACTCCATGATATATTTTTCTTAGCTTTAATACCGCTATAGACAAGATTTTTCCAAAATAACCTTCAGACCAACAGAAAGTATCCTAATATTAAGGTATTTTCTCCTAACAACACATTTAAATAAGATTAACTTCATACTCCAAATATCTTTAACTTAAACGATGCACCAGCACACATTTAGAGAATCATTTCATAATAAAAAGCTACATAATAAAAAAACCACATACATCATATAAACTGACCCATTGCATCAATTATAAAGCCATATAACAAACCCAAGTAGCCCAAATACCATACTACTTCTCCTCAATCTTCTTCAATATTTGTTTGACCAATAAAAGAATCTCTTCAACTGTTTCACGAAGCTTTTTCACTTCCTCTTTTGCCTCTCTGGCTTCCTCTTTTGCCTCTCTAGCTTCAGCAATAGCTTTTTCTGCGATCTCCTTGACGATAAGGACCTGTCTTGCTCTCCACAACCCTATTGCTGACGTGACTTCTAAGATGTGGTACTGTGTGTAGCCCTCGCTCTTAGTTTTGTTCTTTAGCATCTCCTCCAGCGCTTCG
>CAZVPA010000204.1:0-3324 GCA_964628995.1 uncultured Nitrososphaerota archaeon
CCAATGTTCCTCATAGCATCTTTGCCATTAAGATGAGGAAAAAACTTTTATCAATAAAATGGATAGTCGAACTCTTGGCTCATTGCACATAGTTGTAGTACTTGTCTACAAGATTTTGAAGGAAATCTTTAGCCTGGCCCTGCAGAAGCGTTTTTACGTCCTCAGGTGTGTCAACATCCATCCATGGGACGCTTGATATGTCCGCGATACGCACCACATAGTTTCTATCTATAGCGTGGTTTACTATATCTGATACACTTACTTTCTCTTTGCTCCTTATCAGGTCTGTTGCAGAGTCTAAAACTTTCTTGTTCATAAAAAACACACCCGCATCGATATATTCAAAACTATTCAGTTTCTTCCCTATCCGCACAACTAAGTCTTTTTTCACCTTTATTTTTGTTGCCTCCTCTATATCGACAAATCTGGGTTTGGAATCAGCAGCAATAATTATATCGGCATTTGAAGCCCTCATTACGTAGACAAGTTTCCTTGGGATATCAGGGGGGTATATGTGATCCGCCATGGACACGAAGAAGATATTGTTTTTTGCTGCTTTTAATCCAAGATATAAGCTATATCCATTCTCTCTATATACCGCATCATTAACTATGATGTCGAATTTTATATCGTCCAAAATGCTTAGTGCGTCATGAATTTTGTCTTTTATTTTTTCTTGGGTTATAACGATGAAACGTTTTACCCCACTCAGATATAATGACAACAGTGGAAACTGGATCAGTTTTATTTTTGTCAGCTGTAGGATCGGTTTAGGAAAATCTATGTAGGATAACAGTCTTCTGCTTTCTCCAGCAGCCAATATTATTGCCTCGTTAGTCATCGTCATCTACTCTTAAAAACCAACGACCCACAAGACGCAATAATAATAGCAAAATAACCAATTTATATACGCTGTCCCATAGCAAAAACCAAAAATGGAGGAGTAATAAAATCTGGCGACTTGTCAACATTTAATAAAAAGTGAGATTAGAACAAAATATCGTTTGGCTTAAAATAGTGCTTTTATCATCCTCTTAGGGGAGCTAATTGCTAGGCGTGGGCAATGTTAGAGGTTTCGTGAGAAGAATTTGGAATAAGAGGGATGTTAAAGCGTTCTCATATGGGTTGATTCTGAGGCTAATAGCGGAGATAATAAATGGTAAATACCCCCTCGGATCTGACGCAAATACATTCTATGTCCTTAAGTTCGTCTATATGGATTTGGTTAGGGAGCTGGCATATGGGTTCGTATACCAGTATATAATCTTTGGTCTCGGTCTGTTTCTTGGGAATATATTCCTCGCCATAAAGATCGTAGCCTGTATAATATCGGGTCTTCTTGTTTTATCAATATATCTGTGGGGACGAAAATCTGGCTTGGATGAAGAAATGGCACTAAAATATGCGATAATAGCATTTATGTATTTTACAATCTTGGAGATATCTTGGGATCTTCAGAGAAACGCTCTAGGTTTAGCGTTGATATTGATAGCGATCGCGATTATGAACGAGAAGTTCTTGGTTGCGTGTTTTATTGCCGCATTGGCCGGGCTCACACACCCATTCACAATTTTTGTTGTTGGATCCATACTATTTGTAGATATTATCCACCGCAAGAAGAGAGAAATTTTTTTGTTTTTATCAAATGCCACTGCGGTAGGTTTTATAGTATATTGCAGGCTGTTTGTGGTTGGGAAAGATGTCTCAGGATTTGTAAGTGCTACTGGCCAAATATGGCATGTTCCTCCACATCTGATGCCCGTATTCTTCATATATATCTCACTACCAGTACTCATTCTGATGCTTATTTCCTATGGACTAAATTCGGGCGTTCTAGTATATCTAAAGGAAAAAAATAACCTGTGCTGGATAGTGGTATCCCTATTAATTTCGCCCTTCTTGGTTTTTGGTTATAGGATTCTACTGATGGTGAGTATCCCATTGGTTTTTTTCGCTTTTAGGATGACCAAACACTCCAGTAAGCGATTATTTAAAGCACTAGCTGTAATATGTGTTGTTTCAAGCGCAACTTATCAACCGTTCATATATGTCTATCCATGGTATCCCGGGTTTAGGCATGGTATCGGAATAATCACATTCGGGAGTTGTATGGCTCCATGGGACGTTGATGACGCCGAAAGATTGCTTAAGGAAGCATGGCTAATGGTTAATGATTCGGTTGGACTAGTGATTCACCACTCCGAAATAGGGATAGCATATGCGGTCGGCATTCCAATTAAGGACAGGCATATAGTCCTAGTGACGGGACCATTAGGCCCTGTTACAGAGTTTGATAGATTCATAGAAGTAGCACTTAATAACTTTACAAGAGTACTCGTAGTATGGTATATAAGTCCCCCCATTGGTTCTGTTGACATACCAAGGGATAGACACTATATGGTCTTCGACAGAAGTAGTAACATGGCACTATATATATTCTGTAACTCTAGTAGTTTTGGTTGCTGAGAGTATCGCGTGAATACTATATGTTCCTTGGTATGCCCAAAATAATGGATCGAGAGGGGAATCGGAAAAATTATCGAGGGAGCTATACATAGTGAAGCATGCTGATTCTACGGGAAGAATCTCTTGTATAGAAGGAATGATAATATTTTGAGGCCATCACGTATAACATTAATCTTACTTTTTCCTTCCTCCCTCCTGCGGTAATATATGGGGACTTCTATAGCACGGGTTTTTCTAAATGCTTCGATTTTTATCTCGGTCGAGAATTCCATTCCGAAGAATCTTAGTTTTATTTTGCCATCCAAGAGTTTTTTCCTGAAGCACCACATGCCCGATTGTGTATCTTTTATTCTTAGTCCAAACAACAGGAAGGTGATAATATTTAGTAACTTATTGCCGAGTAATCTAATTGGGGGGAAGGCACCAGCGTCAAATTTTGCGAAGCGGTTAGTAGAAATGAAATCTATGTTATGTTGTTCCAAGATTTTAACGAGAAGAGGAATTATAGAGGGGGGATATGTCATATCGGCATCAAGAGTCACAATTACCTCTCCTTTAGCGTATTGAAAGCCCACAATATATGCCAAACCATACCCTCGCCGACGGACGCGAATAACGCGGGCACCCTTCTCTAGTGCTATGTCGACTGTCCTGTCTTTTGATCCACCATCAACTATTATTACTTCACATTCATATCCCAGATCCCTGAGTTTTTCTCGGGGTATGGCATCTATTACTGCACCTATTGTTTTTTCTTCATTGAGCGTTGGGATGATCACACTAACCATCCTCACCATGTTCACCCTCCAGAGACGATAGCAACACTACTACTAAATAAAACATATTTTCAATATGAGT
>CAZVPA010000205.1:0-3316 GCA_964628995.1 uncultured Nitrososphaerota archaeon
ATCACCTCCATCCTTTTTAGCCTCCATTCATGACCAATTCTGGAGCCATACCTTAATCTAATGGCAAATGGTAGAAGGCAAAAGACAGACATTACCATTAGGAGACCAAGCAGATAACCCCTAATGATCGTGTCAGTTGCGGGCCAGAATAATACAAGACCAGAAAGAATAAAAGCCTCATACAGTACCACAGGCGTGATCGCCAGTCTCCAGAGATAGCCTCGGCTATGTCTGACCGCACGGTTAATTATGGATATATCAAGCGACATTTCCCCGCAGACCTAAAGACTGTCTAACGGGATAGCGGGATCCAACCCAATAGACTCTAAATCAATGTAATATCTATAAAAACTTATTAAGAAGTCTTGCTTTATTATTATACCCCTGGTCTGATCTGTCTCCCTTTTATAAATGTATTTTTTCCTAATATAATAGAAAATCTGGTGTTTTGTATGAGGAGAGAGGCCTATCTCTCGCTCCTTCTCGTTGGTCTGTTATTGCTCAGTATGTCCGCATGCTCCGCACAGGTAATTGAGGATACCACAAAAGACATACCACCAGGCTACTACTACGTGGTTGGCTTCCAGACCAAGGCAAGCGGAGTTACTGTCCATTATAAGATCAGCGTCGAGTCCGGCCCAAATGTTAATGTGTATCTTTTAGACAGAACAAACTATGACAAGTATAAAACAACAGGAACATACGATAAGGCGATAAAGGAACACAAATCCATAAAGGAAATAGATAGTGAGGTCAAGCTTGAGGAGGCGGCAGACTATTACCTAATTGTGGAGAATCCGTCCCTAACGGATACTGCTAAAGTACACATATATATTGAGGGCAAAAGAGGATATGGAGCCATAGCAATAATAGCGATCATAGTCATAATAGTCATTATTATCGTGGTAGTACTCATAAAGAAGAAAAAGAAGGCCACAGCCACATCGTAACGCATCGCTATCTTCTTCTATTTTTTTATTTGATAAGGAACCCCCTAGGTCCTCAGTAGTAACATTGGATATGTTCTGTGTCTTCCGTCCTATTTAACATAGGGCTATGACACAGTCTTTATGATGCTGACCATTATGTAGAAGTTCCAAAAGTCGGGCGGACCATAGGTCTGTAGGCTGGGATGAACCCCGATTGGTGAATTTTATCCAGAAAGTCCCACTTATTAAAAAATTCTTTACCACAGCTAAGGGTGATAGCCAAATTTTTCATCGAAACCAAACCTATAACACACCACGCAGTCTCATGAGTCTGGCCGAATTGGAGCAGCAAAAAATAATATCTGGAAGGACTATGGCGAAACTTGGCACTCATAGAATAAGGAATATTCCCGTAGCAATGTAGATTCTAGTCTCTTCCAAAGCGGTGCAGGTATGCTCCCAGTAGTTTTTTGGCTGGTTCCTTTGAATCATCAATCCTGAGTCTCACGGAGACGCTCCCTTCAACCCATATGGCTGCCCACCTATTACCTCTGGCGTCTCCCCCATAGTCCTCCCCAGCGACCAAAGCCCTTAGGAGTAGTTCTGGAAAATCATACTTCTTTCTCTCAAGCACCCCTACAACGGCATCTAGGACTTTAGGCCCAACCAGCAAGTTCCCCACAACCACATAGTACTCCCCTATGTAATGCCCCTTCCACTCTGGACATCCCTTCCCTGTATGGACAACCCTCCTACCATTTATATCTAGTATGGCTACCTGCCTCAGGTCTGGTCTCGGATCCTCCCTAAGCATTATCAGGAGCGCCCTCTCCGGAGTATAACCCCTCTCCAGCAATAATAGTCCTCTCTTTCCATACATCACATTGGTGTATGCCTGAGTCGCTATCGCCCCAACACCCCTCCTAACCCACGGAATCCTACTCCCAACAGCAACAGATCCTGAGGCCACAGCAACCCCCAGAGCCTTTGTTTCTAGATCTAGAGCAACTATCGAATATGTCAACGACACCACTACATATATATCCTCAGCCTTTTGGGTCTGCTAGCTCCCACCACATTTTCTCCCAAACACCACCCATTCATCATCAACATTTTTTATAAATCCTAATTCTGGGCTATTGCGTATAATGCTTACCCTAAAAATTTAAATCTTGAAATTCTTTAGGAGGATCACATTATATTTCTTTGCTATAGTATTGTAGAATTTCTCATCCGCCGTTACCACTTGAATGTTATGTTTTTGTGATGTTGCTATGTAGTACGCATCATATACCGTTATGTTGTTTTTTACTGCTATTTTCAAAGCTTCCACAACCAATTCCCAGTCTATCTCCACATAATTTATCGGTATTTTCCTCATCTCTTCCAATATACTATTCATCAAATCTCCTGTGATGATGCCCCTAATGTAATACTTCCTAATGGCGTTTATGAACTCCAGTTTCATGGAATCTGGAGCATATAGAGTTATCCTCAAATCTTTGAACCCCTCCAAAATCCTCAGAGCAATCTCACTATAGTCCTCAGGTATGAACCACTTCACCGCGACTGATGCATCAACAATATACTTCCTACCTCTCATCCCGATCCTCCCTAATGAATTGTGCCGATAGGTTACCCTTAACCCTGCCAATCCTCCTTCTGATTCGATATATATTCTCCAAAATTCTCCGCATATTTTCCTTCCAGACAAGCTCCTCAAGAAACCGCCTAACCTTCTCACTATACTTTATGCCAAGCTCATCAAGCTTCCTTTTAAGTTCCCTAGGCACACGTATACCTATGACAACACTCAAAGTTAACACCAAAATATACGGATAAAATCCCATTATTTAAAGTTAACATTTTTGTAAAACAAAATATGTTATTTGAAGGTATCATCGGTTCTCAGCAGATTTGGACTTCACCTATGCTGGGGGAGAAAAATTCTTGGGCCACAGGAAAGAGTCAGGCGAAAACTCTCAAAGAAGATTAATGACGTTTACAGTGAATTTTTGTGGGTATCAAGAGCATTAGGCCTTCCTAATACATGACAAGGGCAATCGGCAATACATAGAGAACAGAGACAACAATAGGTTTCTTACATTAAAATTATGGCATAAGAACCTGATGGATTTGAGAGATTTCATAAAAATACAGATAATTTTACATTACCACCACCAGCCCCCGCCCCCTCCTGAGACCGCGATTCATCCCCAGATATAATCTGGGAGCTCTCTCGGTATTTTTGTAAACACTACTGGGTGACCAGACAAACCATTACCAATAGTCCATACCGATGTGATAATAGTAACTAATAAAAATGGGGAACAACAATATATATTTGGTGTCAACACTGCAGAGCCAAACCACAAGCAGAACGGGGA
>CAZVPA010000206.1:0-3269 GCA_964628995.1 uncultured Nitrososphaerota archaeon
GAGAATAGGGTCACTCCCAATAGTCAAGGATATACTGTCATGTAACAAGGACAGTAATATATACACGATCCGCATATCAGTTGAGGATCAGCATACCGCCATACCGGAGATAGCTGACGCCCTGAAGACATATAGGATAGAGTCAATATCCCACGTACTACCAACACTCGAGGAGGCATTTCTCAAGATAGCTGGGGTAAAAATCGAGGAAAGACCCAGACATAGATTTAGGAGACAAATAGGTGATATGGGATGAGTGAGGAAAGATGTATAGAACTACTAAAAATTACGGAGAGGAGGCTGAGAGGAGGGCTCCTAGCTAGGGCATTAGCATCATGGTACTACCAACTCAAAATATTGTACTCATACAAAATGCATCTAGCCCTAGAGATAATAGATGTTGTGCTTAGTGCACTGATATACTACTTTGTAAGCTTTTTGGTATCACCCTCAGATCTGGCGCGACTCGGATATTCCCCAAATTATGTCGCATTTGCTATATCTGGGATAGCACTATCTAGGTATATCTGGACATCCGTCTCCCGTCTCGCCCACAAAATGCATCATGAAATATCCGCAGGGACATTTGAGAGTCTTGCCGTCTTGGACACCGACCACTTTAGGGGCTGGTTGCTTGGTCAGACCCTATACGGCTTTACTTGGTCCTCAATGTGGTTTATAGGGACGCTATTGGTTGGTTCGGCATTAGGTGCAAACTTCACTAGTGATTCACTAATGTGGCTTCAAGCTTTCTTTATTGTGTTATTGGTTGTTGTTGTACATTCAGCCATAGGTATAATGGCCGCCGGTATGTATATCCTACATAAACAGCTTGAAACATTACTCGTCCTTATGGCAACGGTGATCGAGTTTTTTGGTGGAGTGATATATCCATTAGCACTACTACTTAATTACCCCATCCTATACTATATTGCCCTCCTAATCCCCTTCACCCATGGTCTTGAGCTCTTCAGAAGGACAATAATTGATGGTACACCCATTCATGATACAAGAATGCTCTTTCACCTGGGTGCTCTCCTTGCTTTCCTTCCCCTCATATACTTTAGTTTTAGGGTGTTTGAGCACTACCTAAGAGTGGCAAAGAGGAGGGGTCTCCTCTCGGTATATTAGGTGGGAATTATGGACGTTGACTATATGGTAGAGTTGATGGCGACCTGTGAAACCAATACGGGTGTAAGTGTATTCAGAAAGATACTTGCAGCCGCAATAAGAAGGGCAAAAATAAGGCTTAACTATAAGACATGGATGCTCTTCGACTTCGCGAACACGATATTCATGGTGTTTACATACTTCCTATTGTCCTTCATAATAATGCCGGAGGACATAGCGAGGGCTGGGTATGGGCTGAGTTACTTCGCATTCGCACTGATCGGGATAGCCATATCCCACTATGTAACTGCGAGCCTTAGGAGTCTATCAATGACGATAAGGCTTGAACAGTTCTATGGAACCCTGGAAACAGTGCTCTCAACACCAACAGACTTCATAGTACTCTTCATCGGTGATCTATTATATTTTTTTGTGTACTCCACAGTATTCCTCGTAATAATACTGCCGATAGGTCTATATCTTGGGGCACCGATAGTTATTAGCCCAAAAACAGTACTCACATTGATACTCCTGATAATACTCCTAATACTCAGCAACCTACCAATAGGGATACTGTCGGCAGCCATGATCCTTAAGTATAAGCAGGGAAACCCAATAGGGTGGGCACTGACATGGATAAACCAGTTTTTCGCTGGGACTTTCTTCCCAATAACATTACTACCCAACTATTTAAGGGTGATATCCATGGGGCTTCCGCTAACATTTTCACTGGACGCAATAAGGTATTCGCTAATATGGGGGGTGGGTATAGAGAACCCAAGAATTCTCCTCGATATCGCCATAATGTTGATATATTCTGGACTCGGCTTCCCACTCTCAGTAAGAATATTCAGAAGAATCTATAATGGAGTCAAAAAATCGGGGAGCCTAGGCATCTACTGAGAAAATCCACAACTCTACCTAAAGTAGTCTATTATATTTGAGAAAAATCATTCTTTATTTTGAGGTAATCGAGATGCGGGTCGGTTATTTGGCCCTAGTAGTAATACTGTCCCTTTCTGTTCTTGCCACTTTATCCATCAACATATATCAGGATAGCGATGGTAACAATACATCAGAAGCATGGAAGGAGGATCCTCTATTATACACCAGCGAGGTAGGCATCATGGAAAATCAGGTATCCTCTCGGAGAATAAACATTAGATTGATGAGTATCACTGGGCCTCCTCCACCCCAATCAGGGGACTGGATCATAAACCAGACAGTAATAATTGACGATGAGGACATAATAATTAATGGGTCAATATATGTGAACTCGACAGGAAAACTCATCATAACGAACTCGACGATAAGAATGAATGTATCGGCAAATGGTGAACATGGCATCGTGGTTTATGGGGGAGGAAACATCACGATTATTGATTCATGGATAACATCATATACCGGGGCCAAGTACTTCTTCGTGATGTATTCGGGATCCCTTGTCAGGATTGAGGATAGCAATATTTCCTATGTCGGGTACTCCTCTCAGAACATATGGGAGAATGGCCTCTATATAGAGACAGACAATGTGACAATAACAAACATATGGATCATAAACTCGTATGATGGGCTAATCCTCAGTAATACCCAGGGCATAGAAATAAGCCATATAACGATGAACAATACCGCCGACACATCAGTATCACTATACTCAGTAAACAATACCAACATAACAAATATTGTAGCAAATACCACATCAGCAGGAATATACATATATGACTCCTCAAACATAACAATAATGAACGCTACCATAGCTGATAGCCAATACGGCATAATCGTGGATAAATCAGAAAACATAACAATAGATAGCTCGGAAATAATAGCTAGAGACACTGGGGCAAAACTGATAGACTCGCTAGCCACAACAATAGTGAACACGACATTTGATGGGTGTGGCCTCTATGTACATGACTCCTATGGGAATAGTGTATATGACACATATGTGAATGGGAAACCGTTGGTCTACATGGAGAATGCCATAGGGCAGGTCATTACGAATGCTGGGCAGGTAGTCGCAGTAAGGTGTTGGGGCATAGTGATAGATGGTGTGTCAGTGACATATACAACAATGGGGATAGAGCTATGGCAAACAAACAATAGTATAATATCCAACGTCAACGCCAGCAACAATAAGAAGTATGGAATATACATCTGGT
>CAZVPA010000207.1:0-3264 GCA_964628995.1 uncultured Nitrososphaerota archaeon
AAATCCTCATATAGTAGTTGTTGCTTGTGTTATACGCAGTTATGAGTGAGTTAAGAACCGTTAGGTTTCCATATACATCAATATAATGTTCTCCATCCGAAGTTAGATTCATAAATATGCTACTATTCCTAAGGATTAGAACACCAGAAGACTCAACAATAATGCTTCCATTTATTATCAATGTAGAGTCCTCTACGATAGTTGTGTCACTTATAATCCAATCGCCACTCGGGGGTGGTGGCGTTCCTATTATGGTCCTTACAACGGTTTTTACATCATACACAAAGATGGGCCTATGGTCCTCCAGATCCATTTTATCGATATGTAAAAAATAGTAGAGTTCGGATTCATCTGTCTTATTAACAGGCTCTTCAATTAGTTCTTTTATTTTTTCTATATGGTATTCATCAAGCTGAGTTTTGTAGTGTGCGCTATATGGATGTTTTATGTTCTTCTTAACCAATGTGCTGATTTCTGTATCTAATATGTTGAGGGGAGAAATATACATCATTACTAATAACAGAGCCATGAGTATAGGAGAGAGCGTTATTCTTCGCATTAACACTCTCCCCGCTACCTATTCTTTATTTTTTAATCTCATTTATTAATATAAAATATATTGGGGTTAAAAGACAGTTCTAGGATTCCTGTGCACTTAAAACCAAATATCTTAGAGAAAACCCGCTTTATAGGTTCTATTTTTAAAACTTATTATCGCTATTATTATTGTAGCTTAATTTTACCTTAGGTGTGTATATTGAGGACTGTTGCAGTCCTCATAACGATTTTTCTGTTATTTGCAACATTGATATTTTCCACGGACAAAAACCTTGTTAGAATCGGCCATACTGATAGTAAAGAGGGAGGGGATGCTCCCTCTGTCAACACGGCTGCCCAGAACATTACTCATACTAGAACAAACATTAGCATTACAAGCTATGCGGTTGCCAATTTTTCTTTTTCTGCTAGGCCAGTATTAGTATTGGTATCCTCTGATTATTATACAATACAATATGTTGATCCAGTATCCTCAGAGATCATGCTTTCAATAAACGTTAGTAGCCTAGGCAAACCAAGCCAGGTCCGTGTTGGAAATCTTGACGGGGATCCCTATGATGAAGTCTATGTGTTAACGGATAATTATTATGTAGACATATTTGATGAAAATGGAACAAGAATAGGCCATGTCAATATGCCGTTCTTAACGCATCATATATATGTTGCGGACCTGGATAATGATGAAAAAAGCGAGATAATTGGGCTATATACTGGAGGGAATTCTAAAATCGCGATAGTTGATGGTGCCACGCTCAGTGTTGTGAAAACATTAGCTACAGGTATTAATAGGTTTGGTGAGTATCTTGTTCTTGGAGATTATGATGGTGATTCCTTAAGGGATATATATTGGTTTGTAACAACAACCTCATCAGATTACCTAAACATCACGGTAATTGGTGGCAACAACTATGAGGTCATTACATCAACAAACTATACCATGGAAAACATAAAGTATTTCAGAACCAGACTTTTTGATTTTGATAATGATTCGCGTAGCGAGGTTCTTTTAGTATGGGATAAAATTTATCTATGTGAGGACAATTTAAGTGTAATATTGGAGGAGCCTCTGAATTTATCCTATTTCTACCGCGATCAGGCCATATATGATGGGGATGGAGATGGATTTTATGAGGCATATTATCTGTTTAAGAATAATACAGAAGAAATGTATCTTGTCGCTATAGAACCTCACTACACGGAAGGGGACATAATAGTAGAGTATTGTGATCTAACATGGCTATGGGAGAAATTTGATGCTTTTTCGACCTACAGAATCTCCAGAATAGCGAACGTTACAAATAATGCTAATTTGGACTTTATATTGTCCACATGTGATTATTTGGTTATCTATGATCTATCAGAACAAATAGTTGTTGACACAATATATACTGGTGGCGTATCCTCCGTCAGATATGGATACTTAGTAGCAGAAGATTTCAATGGTGACAATAGAATAGATACCTGCCTCATATTTAAGGACGATAATGACGTATTGACAGTAATCTCTGATGTTGAGACCCCAGAATTATTAACAGCAAACATAGAGCCGACCGTGATTGCTATAGGGGATCGTGTCGACATAGAATTAACTGCCCAAGATAATACTGGTGTTTTTAGGGCTGTGGTGGAACTTATTGACTCGCAGGGAAAAATCAGAGAGAAAGGAGAACTCTACATATCGACCACTGGTGAGAACCTAGGCTTCTGTAGTGGATTCATTATTCCTAGGTCTCCCGGCGATTATTCGATTAGAATAATTATTGAAGATACGTACCTCAATAAGGTGGTATACTGTAGCGAGAATTTTTCACTTCCAGCAATAAAAGTCGTTGGTTATGTCTATCTGAAAGAGTCTCTCGGCCGATTTGGAATGCCCATCGACATATGCTGCACGGATCTGGATAATGACTCAATGGATGAGATGGTTCTGGTAACATATGGGAACCTCTCAACAAAAATGTGTTCATTATGGCTTCTCGATGTGATCAATGATTCTATCATTATCAAGAATTCACATAATGTAACATTATCAGCCGATACGGAGGATGTAGATGTCCTCAAAGTTGTGTGTGGGGACATAAATTCTGATGGTATAAGTGATATTGCCATACTGCTCAGTGCGCATCTAATTAGGGATTCCAGCTCATACTATGATCAGTTTGTCATACTTATTAATGGATCCACAAACACTCCTATGGTCTCGACGTACTCAGTGCTTAGTGACTTCCCAAGCGATAGGCCATACTTCTGGAGTCTCGAAATCCTAGACTGGGGTGATGAGGGTTCTCCCGTACTTGTGCTGATTGCCGAGAATGCGACGTACTCCATAACTGGACAAAAATTGATTGATCTTCCATTAACACTCGAGAATATATCGACAACAGTCTATGTCAGAGATAACTATGACTATTTATTCCTCGCTGGTAAAGTGAGTGGAGAAGAAAATATTGGGGTCCTATATAGGGTGGACTATGAGCATTATATTGTTGATGCCTTTGGGGAGATATCATACAATGTGTCTCCCAGAATATTTATTGTTGATGCTTCTGGCTACAATAGAACAGTATTTATTGCTGTCTCCACGAACTTCTCCGTGTATGATCCAGAATCGCTGGAAGAGCTGTCCAATGTGGAGTTTGAGGGAGACCCGGCGACAGTAGTATTTTTCGATATAGATAATGACTCACTTATGGAGTGCCTATATAC
>CAZVPA010000208.1:0-3240 GCA_964628995.1 uncultured Nitrososphaerota archaeon
AATCATGGACTACATAGAGCAAGTAGCAAAAATGTTCTCATACGTACTAAAAATAATAGCGGAGATCGTCGGATACTTCTTTAGGATTGCCGTATGGATAACAAAATCCATGCTTGAAATTTTTGCCCAGCCCTATGAAATTTCTGGTGGTTTTGGCATAAATATTGATCTATCAGTACTTCGATTATTTCTGTCTATGTGTGTACAGTATAAGAGATTGGATGAAATAAATTTTGCAATACCATTCCTTATAATAGACTTTGTATTTGGTGTAGCTCTTCAGTCTAATTCCATAATAAATATAACATTTGAACTTGCCTTATCATCCTTATATGTGGGAACATATACGACTCTTTTAGTCTCTCTCAACAATATCTTTGAGGAAAGAAAACTAAGAAAAAGCTCATCAGAAGTTCCGCAAAAAATACGAGAATTGCTTTCTAATTCGAAGTTTCTGCGAGGTCTAGCAGTTTCAACAATTTCTCAACTTATTGCTGAAGAAGGACTTCTCTCGGGCATTCAAGCGGCATCGATAATTTACTCTGTTGGGAATAGACTGGTTGCTTGGGCTACCATAGCTCTTTGCCTCGGTGCATGGCTTGTCTCCTATTTCTCACTTCCTAGTGATGTTGTTGAAGGTATAGGTTCATGCCTTGCATACCTCGGAGCCCTGACATTTGGTTTTATCGAAACTATACGATTGTTGGTAGTATTTCTTTCCGCCAAGTGGGCTGCTGAGAACCTTCGCACGATAGAACATTTAGACTGGGGAGTTGCCGAGTATTATAAAAGCCATTGGAAGGGTGCAGCAATATATATTTGTGTATCATCTTTTCTAGGAATATTACTTACTGTAGCCTTCGCTAAGATCATTCCTTCATACATCTCTTTCCTATCTGACATACTTTTCTTTGCGGTTGAGAAAATATGTGAGATTTTTGAGAGCGGATTTCGCAGATTATACTGTGTATTTGTGTTTGTGAAAAATCTTGAAGATTCTCTCATAGTTTTAGAGAGAAAAATAGAGAGAAGTCCCATAGCATTTGGGAGAATAGTTATTGCGATATCATTATTTCTTCACTTAATACTCCTTGCTTTGAAAATGCAAGATCTCTTAGAGAGACTCCAAGATTACATGAACAACTAAGTTGGTGTAAGTATGTTATCATTTGTTTGTAGTGTTGCACGGGAAAAGAACCCTAAAATAACACGTATGTACATGATATATGCTATAACAGATATTGCTCTTACGATGATAGTTATGTATCTTGTGATAAATGATGTATGGCTATCCTTCGTTGCTGTGGATATTGATTGTCTAGTTCCACTGAGTCCAGAGATCATGGAGATCGAGGGTAGGTGGTGCCTATGTGTCGTTCTCTGTGAGGGATTGATATATCTTCCACTAAACATATATAGGCTTGGTATCCCAGAGTTTGCTGGTGGGAGGACTCCCCCTCCATCACGTATCTCGCCTAGATATAGGAGGATCTACGCAGTGGTTATATTCCTTGCATGTTTTCTCCTTTTTTCATTACACATAATAGTGCTGGTTATCTGGAGCATATTGGCTGGCTATCCTCTAGATCCAGGCCAGAGGAAATTTATATATGTTGCTTTATTGGCTCCAGCCACTTTTTCTCCTGTGATAGTGATGGATTATATGCTTTCGCCCGAGAGGAGAGTTGATGATTCTATTGTGGGTATGCCATCCATACTTGCGAATAGCACATCCTACCTCATGTACATAATTATCTATGGAAACTTCTTTCCCATGCTTGTTAGCTATATGTTCTTGCTTGTCCTCGCAGCATTCTCCGAGTTTGTGGAGAAGGCTGTTGATGGCGTCTGGCTGGGGTTTCTGGCTCGCCGATCATTGGGTGGGAGAGAAATTAGAATCGATGAAATATTGGGGTTCTCTGGGAGGAAAAAGTTATTGTTTGAGGAACTATATGAATTGGTGACCTACATAGCGGGGCTTTCTAATTATGGTATTAAGATTGATATGGCTGGAACACTAATCATCGAGACGCCAACTGGTGAAAAACAAACCATGGACATTAGTGATATAAAGAAAGCGAAATACTCTCCGATGCATTTTGATATATGTAATATGAGCATATATTTTGACCCGTCACACCTACTCTCCATTGATAGGAGGAAGGTATTGGAGGTGAGAAGGATGAGAAGGATCTCGATGCTTATAGCTCTGTTCTGTGGTTTTTCATCCATAATAATTCTGTATTATGCGTTCTTTGTTATTAAGGCAATGGGATATAACACATGGTTGGGAATAATGGAGATGTCCCTCTGGATGCTCGTTGGAGCACTAATATTCTGGACAGCATATGTACACATCCCAGGAAAACTCGAGTTTGCCAGGAATATAATTATGGAGACTGGCTGGAATGGAGAATAGTGGCGATCACATCCATATGAAGATCTATGCTATATTTGGCGTCTCGGATAGGTTTCTCGCATCCTCTCGTGTGGGTTTTGCGTTGATGATATTTAAGACGGGGACATATAGATCTGTATGTGGTTCCAAGGAGCCACGTGGAAGACTGCTTGTCTATGGTCCTGGATGTTGGGAGGTTTCTGCCGATTGTGGAGAATCGCTAAGGTTTAGGGAGAATGTCCAGCTTGTGTGGAGGAAGATGGGGATTCTAAAGTTTCTGGGGATACTTCTCCTTCTCCTGATTTTCTCGGCACTACTATATGCGCTTAGCCCATGGGTCTCAGATGCGGGATTTTTAGGCACACTTATATTTACCATATATTACTTTAAGTTTTCGAGGTGGTATTATCTTTCAGAACTGGAGATCTCTGGTGATCCTAAGGTTGTCTATAGGCTGTTTGCCGAGGTTAAGAAGCGTATCGGGAAGAAGAATTTTCATCCACCAAAGAAGATATATAGTATTGTAAAGGAGAGACGGCATGTAGATCTCAAGGAAGAGTGGGAGAAATGGAGAGAGGTCGTGGAAAAATGGGAAGGGAGAAATATATAGAAAGAATGAATGAATATATCAAGGTTCGACCAACAGAACCATCAACCATCACAGGATAGCTGGGGCCAGCATGCCTATGGAGACAAGGATCATTGTTGTCCCCAGGGAAACATTTACGGAGACGAAGATGGGGACGATAGTTATGAGGGAGGAGGTGGACAGGCTCGGAGGATTCAGGGAGGCAAACATAACCGGTTTCGGGAAGGGAGAAGTGGCCAAGGGAATATATGGA
>CAZVPA010000209.1:0-3234 GCA_964628995.1 uncultured Nitrososphaerota archaeon
TTCCTAGCATCCCTATCTTCTCCACTACAGGTATCCCAGCGCCCTGAGTCTCTCTTTTACCTTTTCTTCTTCCTCTGGCGAGTATACTTCCTCCCCTTCCTCAACAGCACTCTCAAGAACAAACCTAACGAACTCCTCCACACTCTTGAATTCACTACTCTTCTCTACTTCAGCCTTGATTTTCTCATATAGCTTCTTTGGTATCTTTATTTCGACAAATTCTCCCATCTGCACCACCCGCACCAAAATAGTTAATCTCTAATTTAAAACTGGATAATCTTATACAGTTTTGCGGGTGGGTTGAAACATATGTGTGGGATCACGGGAATCATCTCCAAGGAGCCAAAAAATATCCTGCCGATACTGATGAGGACCCTGAAAAACTTGGAGTATAGAGGATACGATTCCTGTGGAATTGCCACAATAATAAATCATGGGACTCTCCACGTCAGGAAATCCGCTGGCAAAATTGACAGCTTCATAGATAAATATAGAATTCTCAACATTGCCGCAAGTATAGGCATCGCACACACAAGATGGGCCACACATGGAGAAGTGAATGACCGCAATGCGCATCCCCATACTGATTGCTCCAATATGATAGCTGTTGCCCATAATGGTATCATCGAAAATTTCTTAGAACTGAGGGACGAGTTACTACGAAAGGGACACAGGTTCTCCTCGGAGACCGATACTGAGGTAATACCCCACCTCTTAGAGCACTACTATAGTATCAGTAGAGATTTCTTGGAGGCATTAAGGCTTACAGTAAGACGCCTAACGGGGACATACGCATTTGTCGCACTTACATCCCATGATCCCGAAAAAATATTCTTCGCAAAGAGGGGACAACCATTGGTTATAGGTATAAACTCTGACAAAATATTCCTCGCAAGTGACATACCCGCATTCCTAGAGTGGACAAACAAAGTCATAATACTTAGGGATGGGGATATAGGGTATGTTGATAGAAACCTAAGAATATACATAGAGAATACCATTGATGAAAAACTCGGATCACCAAAAACAACAACAATACCTTGGTCCCCCCAACTAGCGAAAAAGGGAGGATTCCAACACTACATGCTAAAGGAGATCTATGAACAGCCTGACGCTATCACGAGGACACTGTTAATGGTGCCAAAACAACTAAAAAGACCGGTAGAGCTCCTAGAAAATGCTGATAGGATATATATTGTTGCTGCTGGGACATCCTTCTATGCATCACTCTATGCACAATACCTTTTCGCAAAATATGGTATAGGCTCCACCGCAATAATATCATCCGAATTCCCCTCAATCCTTGGGAAAATAGTCTCTCCAGACGACGTAATATTGGCCATATCACAATCTGGAGAAACATATGATACTCTCTTCGCAGTAAGAATAGCAAAGAAAAGAGAGGCCAAAATTATAGGTCTGGTCAATGTTATTGGTAGTAGTCTCATGAGGGAGAGTGATGAGTCCATAGTCATGGGGGCGGGACCGGAAATAGGTGTGGCTGCCACAAAAACATTCTCCTGCCAAGTAGCAAGCATAATACTGATTCTTTCGGAATTACTAAAAAATAGAGGGATAGATTATTCAGAAGTACTTAACGAATTAAAGAAAGTGCCAGAAATCCTCAAGAATTATCTACCATCGGCAGACAAACAAGCAAAGGAGTTATCCAAACTCATAATGAGGAAAACAAACATGTTCTATCTCGGCAGAGGATTAGGATACCCAATAGCCCTAGAGGGAGCCCTCAAAATGAAGGAAATAGCATACATTCACGCCGAATCATATCCTGCTGGAGAAAGCAAACATGGACCAATAGCACTCATCGAAAAAGATTTCCCGGTAGTAGAGATAGTACTCCAGGACGAAAACTATAAAAATATGATCACCAGCATAGAGGAGATGAAGGTAAGAGGCGGATTAATAATAATTCTACACAACGAGGATGACGAAAAAATGAAAACGCTGGCTGATGTAAGCATCCCAGTCCCGAGAGTACATGTGGATCTATCACCACTAATCTTCACAGCACCCCTACAATTACTCGCATACCATACCGCTGTTGGAAGAGGCTACGATCCAGATAAACCAAGAAACCTAGCAAAATCTGTAACTGTCGCTTAAGAAAAAAATAAGGGCTATAGATGATAATTACCTGACCAGTCTGGCTCGCTGGTGTCTTCCTGTCCATCATAAGAATCAATAAACATCTGGCCTCCGGCAACCTCAAGATCAAATATTTTTGCCCCATTAACATTTATCTTGTCGCCATATAGCTCAAATTGGTAGACCCAGTTATAGTCATGAAGAACCCATGTCTTGTTTATGTATATCCTCCCTTTGACTATGTTTGGATTATAGTCACCACTAACAATATAGAATGATGGCGTGTAGTAGTATATCACCCACCAGAACATAAGAATCTCCGTTTCATACGAAAAGAATACCAATACCCACATATCCCCATCCTCCACGCCCTCCCAAGGAGACACAGGTGCGTATGCGTCCTCACGTTCAGCTTTACCCTGAGCCGTTAGTTCCTCATCATCATAATTCTGGTCGACATATGCATTGCCGATATAGTCATGGAAAGCATCCGTCCATTCGATATCAAGCCTGACAAATAACTCATATTCTCCACCACCACCAAACCATACCGCATAGTCGGGTATTGATGTTGGTGCATCCTTCAGTTGAGGGGCAACCCAAAATTCGTTTTTATCATGTGCTAATGGTTGTGCATTTGGATCAGGTGCTATAAGTTCTTCAACCTCACTAATTCTTCTTGTTGCACTATCCGAATAATCACCGGTTGTTGGGGGATCATCAGCACATGTGTCCGCGTCCTCAAAGAATATTGGGTCGTCATCCCACGTGATTAGCATGGAGTAATATATCATCCACTCGGGGCTCATGGGTACCCTTACCTTAAACTTGGCATCAAAATAGACCCCCTCGCCCCAGTTGATACCAACCGTCCAACTAGACATCCCCCCGAACTCTATCATAGATCCGATATCGGACAGGTCTACAACTCCTGTGAAGTTTAGACCTTCTAGTGTTACATTTGGTATGTAGCAGCCCCACATGGCCAAGTTAAATGAGACATTCACCACTGAGAAGTTATATATGCTATTAACCATGCCCCATACAAAATCCTTTAGTCTGCTGTTCTCCATGTTATTGAATCTATTCTGGCGCCAGAATCTGACATATGCGTAGAACGTATTATTC
>CAZVPA010000210.1:0-3232 GCA_964628995.1 uncultured Nitrososphaerota archaeon
ATTTATAAGTCTTTTTGGTCGTATATATTCCAGCAACAATCAATCGGGGAAGAGGTTAGGAGGAAAATATAATTATTGGTTTTAATGGATGGGCTTTAGATGCCCTATCTCTAACCTCTGATGGGACATTTTCCTCTTCTATTATCTCCACAGTTTTCACTCCTAGTTCTCTCCCTATATAGCCCTTGGCTTGGTCTAGTGCCATGGATACATCCTGTTGAGAAATATTGATTGCTGGTATTTGTATCTTTCCGCTTATGATGCCTTGGAGTATTTTTGTTGTTTCCTTTGCGTGTTTTCTGAATAATGGATCCTTCATTAGGTCTGACATGATTACACGCATATTTCTTGTTCCCTCCGCTATATGTTTTCTTGCCCTCTTTATGACCTCGTATTTCCATTTTGCCGCAACGACTATTGTTGCTTTTTGGGGCTCAATTTTTATTATACGGAGCAGACTCTTCCCCAGATCTATGACGCCCAGCACCATATCCTCCAGTAACTCTATTTTATCATCAATGAGTTCGTTTCTTGGCTCTGGCCACGACGCCAAGTTTATACTCCATGTTTTTTTGTCCTTGTTTATTCTCGACCATATCTCCTCGCATATATGCGGTATTATTGGGCTCAGGACTATTATCCAGTCCCTAAGAATCTTCCTAACGATTTTTAAGTTGTGTTCTCTGCTGGTTCTCCGGCGGTGATAACTTATGTCGTTTAGAACCTCATAGAATAGTGATACCACAAAATCCCTTATTCTGAAGTTCTCCAGTAATTTCTTACCATCAATAATACGCCTATAGAATCTGGATAGTAGCCATTTATCAATATTCAGCAATCCTATGTCCTCATCCTCTATTTCTGATGCCTCAAACACAAGATTTGCGAAATTGAGCAATGTCTTTTTAAGGTTTTTGACATCCTTCTCGCGCCAGTCCACAACACCATCCAGATCCGCACTGCTAGCCACATACAGCCTAAACAGATCCGCACTATATTTTCTGGATATATCAACTAGAGGAATAACATTGCCCTTGGATTTCGCCATCTTTATTCCTTCGCGGATCACTGTCTCGTTGAGCGATATACCTCTCGGCCAATACTTCTTCGTGAAAATGGCAACGTGATGCATTATGAAAAACGTAAGGTGGTTCGATATGTGTGGAGTTGCTGTATGTCTTAGGTCATTTGGATACCAATAATCAAAACTATTCCTCATCTCCTCCAGAACACTCATCGGAATTCCGCTTTTTCTGGCGATTTCTTCGACGTCCCCCTCGCCTAGGAATACATAGTCAAAAACCTCTGGGGTTAGGCTCTCGGGATCTATATTATGCTTCCTTATTATGTGGACTATTGTGTAGAATGCCATGTAGATTGTGGAGTCACTCAGAGACTCTATAACCCACCTCTTGTCGAACGGTAGTCTTGTACCCAGCCCCCTGCTTCTAGCGCAAGGCCTAAGTTTCAGCCAATCAATCGTGTCCTCGAACTGTTTCTTATATTTTTGAGGAAAGATCAGCATCTTATTCAGCCATGCCTTAGACTTCTCTTTCCACCATTCCTGAGAGTAATCTATGAACCATTGATCCCTTATTCTCGCGACAATTATTTTTCCTCCACCCCTACATACAGCCTTCCTAGATGTCTCATAGAATATTATTGCTTTCCCCTCAGATATGAGCTTCTCTCGAACTTTATCCCTAGCAACCCTTACTGGAAGGCCCCCAACATCCTCAATATCGTCCCTCATAACGCCATCATAGAACTGATCCTTATATACCTCCTCCGTAACCCTTTCCAGACGCGAATCCAACTGATCCTTAATCCCGGCATTTCTGACAGCTACCTCCGCATGATAACCCTCTATTCCGGGCATATTTATTATTTTCTTAGGTTCGATCTCCCTTACTACATCTGGGTCTAGACCATACCTCCTAAGTAATTCTGGGTTTCTCTTCAAATCCTCCAAGGCAACAAAATCGTACGGAGCATCGGCCGGCTCTGAATATACAAAGCCCGTCGCCCTATCCGGATCAACAAAAAAGGCGGGCAGGATTATCAACCTATCCCCTATTGGGCTGATACAATACTTCCCGATAAACTCCTCGCCCCTGTACTCTCCCACAACCTCATAATTATCGGGACGCTGATATTTCAGTTTCTCAAATGCCTCCTTTGATAGATACCATATCTCACCATTACCATTCCTGATACACATATATGTCGCGTCTGGATTAACCCACATATTTGTGGCTCCATAGATTGTCTCTGGCCTGAGTGTGGACGCCAAAATGAAACCATCGTTATACCTGAACTTCATGGCAACAAATTCTTGAATTCTCACAGGATTAACATCACCATCCGCAATATCATCCTCGCCTACTGATTGATTATGAAGAACACAATATCTGACAAAGTGTTCTCCCCTCGTTATGAGCCCGACCTTGCGTAACCTATAATATTGCCACTCCACGAACTTATTGTAGATAGGTTCTGCCGTGTGGAACTTTCTTCTCCAATCGATACTAAGACCAATACTCTCGAAGTCCCTCTGAATATTCTCCGCAAAGAAAACAGCAACATTGAACGGATCCTTAAAGGACTCCAATATCTCATCTATCCTTTTGGCGTCATCAACATAGTAGCTAATATAGCTACGGTATTGTGCTATAGCTTTGGGATCTCCCCTAGAAATCCTATCCGAGACAGAAAGAATAGGCATTCCAGTAACATGAAAAGCCATCGGAAACAAAACATTATATCCACAAAGCCTACGAAACCTAGCAATTATGTCCCCCGTGGTATATGTCCTCCCATGTCCAATATGAAGCGGCCCTGAGACATATGGGTAGGGTACAGTTATGAAGAACTTTGGCTTGCTGGGATCCACTCCCGGCTCATATATCCTCTTTTCCCTCCATATTTCCTGCCATTTTCCCTCAATTTTTCTGAGATCTTCCAATGTCAACTTTGTCATAAGTATTCACCACCCATAATATGTTTACCCTAAAGAAAAAGTCAGATCGGCTCTTCCCTCATCACTACTCAGTGTCTGTTCGCATCATCAGCCACAAACATATCTCTAACCAAAAGCATTTATAAAGCTTAAAAAGAGCTACCGATTCTAGTAATAGTCTGTCTCTATAAACGGAATCTCCTCGTCACATAGGTTATTATCCTTTCCTCTTCCGCCTTTGTTGCTATTTTGAACCCCACGAATTCGAGTTGT
>CAZVPA010000211.1:0-2009 GCA_964628995.1 uncultured Nitrososphaerota archaeon
TAGATATGTTGTGGTGTTTTGGGGTATTGTTGTGTCTATTGGTGTATTGTTTATGTATAATTCATAGTGATCTATTCCCGAGTTGTCCGATGCCTCCCACGATATTGTTATTGTTGTTTGGTTAGTTACTGTGTTGTTTAATGGTTCTAGGATATTAATCATTGGCGGAGTTATGTCTATCGTTATTAAAATTGTTGTTTTGTTGATATTGCCCGCGATATCTATCGCCTTAACAGTTATTCTATGTGTTCCCTCATCTAGATATGCTATGTATGTCGTGTTGTTTTCTATATCTATCCATTCACCATCATCAATCCTAATCTCGTAATGATCTATTTGCGAGTTATCCCTTGCGGACCACGAAATAGTAACCATTGAGCTGTTTATGTATGTATTGTTTTGAGGTTTATCTATAGTTATTATTGGGGGGCTTGTGTCTATCACGATTATTGTTAGTGTTGTCTTATTTATGTTTCCAGCGATATCTACCGCTTTTACCATTATATTGTGGGTTCCTGGTTGAAGACATATATTGTATGTAGTTATGTTTTCTGGTATTGATTTGTTTATTGGTGTATCATCAATGTATAGCTCATAGTGATCTAAACCTATGTTGTCACTGGCCAACCATGACACAGTTATTGTTGTCTGGTTAGTATATGTGTTGTTTTCAGGTGTGAGGATTTCTATCATTGGGGGCTCTCTGTCAATTATTATGGTTATTGTAGTTGTATTTATGTTCCCAGTGATGTCTACAGCCTTAATCGTTATGTTATGTATCCCGTCACTCAGTATAGCTGTATAGGTGGTGTTGTCTCCATTGTATATCCATGATCCATTATCTATTTTTATTTCGTAGTGGTCTATATCTATATTGTCCGTGGCGCTCCATGATATTGCTATTGTTGATTGATTTGTGATTGTATTATTTTTTGGTGTTAATATTGTTATTGATGGAGGAGTGTTATCATATATTACTATGATCGTTGTTGTGTTCATATTTCCAGCGGCGTCAACCGCTCTAACCTCAATCTTATTTGTACCATCTAGAAGCATAATAGAGTAATTATTGATGCTTAGTGGAATAGTCTTGTTTATTGATGAATCATTGAGATATATTTCGAAGTGGTCTATGAATGTGTTGTCACTAGCGTACCAAGATACTGTTATTGTTGTTTTGTTAGTTATGCTGTTGTTTGCTGGTTGTAATATTTCTATCCAAGGAGGCGTCAAATCCACTGTTATTAGGATTGTTGTGGTGTTTATATTTCCAGCAATGTCTATTGCTTTCACTTCAACTCTATGTTGTCCACCAACAAGATTTATAGTATATGTAGTGTCGTCACCAACATTTATCCAGGATGCATTATCAACTCGAATTTCATAGTGATCCATTCCTACATCATCTATCCCTATCCATAAAATTGTTATTGTTGTTTGGTTTGTTATGGTGTTGTTTGTCGGGTCTGTTATTTCTACTGTTGGTGGCATTATGTCGATAGTCAAGATTATTTGGTCACTCACAGAATAATCCGTGTAATTTGCTATGATTGTTATGTTCCATACTCCCTGTGTGAGAGTTATGTTGTGGGTTGTTGTAGGTGGATATAATGTATCCACTAGGCTACCGTTTTTGTATATCGAGAAGCTGTTTGGGGATCCATAATATATCCACTTTATCTCCAGTTCTGTGTAGTTAAGGATGCTGTTATTGTCTGGGGAAGTAATTTTTACCCCAATGTCCTTCTCGAATGGGTCCGTCCCATATACGTAGTATTCGTCATAATTGTTAACATTGTCCTCATCGGTATCTAGACCTTTCCTATACATAGTTTCATTGAAATGATATTGATCCCATAGTAAGAGGTTATCTGATTGATTTTCCATAATGTATCCATAGAATGTGTCATAGTAGGACGAGTTATAGCTTCTTGCATCCCTAGGATCAAGTTCGTGGGGTAGATATTGAGACCATTTCGTCGCGCCATCAAGCTCGAATTTGTCTGTTA
>CAZVPA010000211.1:2019-3230 GCA_964628995.1 uncultured Nitrososphaerota archaeon
ATGTTGTTGTGTGATAGGCAAGCCAATATGCGAAGGAAATCTTGTTGTCTTCGGTGGTTTCATACCAGTTCGGGGGGTAGAAATCTAGAAAATCTATTGTTATATTTACAACTAGGTCTTTTGTGGATGCGTTCTGCGGATTGAATAATATTATGTTGTCGGGTAATGCTGAGAAAGTATAGTTGTATCCAAAGCCCTGTATGTAACTGTAGTTGTTTTCTCCAATCACCGCTATTGATGAAGAAGTTGCCGTCTCCACTTTTATCGCTTTGATATGGTATTGGCTTGGAATAAATATGAATGATGGCCTATCATGCGGAATATGTATATTTATTAGCTCGGCGCTAAAGTTTCCATATCCAAGCCTTGGGTATTGATATGGCGATAAAAGTAATCTTGGTATCCTCATAAGTCTACCGCCACATTGTGTTACTACATTATCGATGAAAGTAAAGTTTGGATGAGCGTTGTAGTAGATTGCGAAGAGATCGAATCCATGCCATGATGTAAAACCGACGCCCCGATTCCATGATGTCCCCAAATAATCATAATAATATCCATCTTGACGCACAGATTTTGTATATAGAATATTGACAGCATAGTAAAAGTGTGGATTATGAAGAATCCAATAATGCTCTGTAAGGTATACCAATGTGCTAAGCATTTGGTACATCTGAGTGTGTACATATACCCTGTATTCATTTGTTCCTCCCGACACACTATAACTCCCTGTGGCTGTGCTGATATATGCTTTTACGCTATGCTTTACGCCTACTTTATGATATGTCCACCATAGAACTGGTCTTTTAGCTCCGACAGTATACATTACTATGGATGAGTTTATTAGGTCCGTCACGTTTGTTCTGTTAAGGAAATATATTGAGTATATAGGCACCATTCCATATTGCTCTATGTCTGAAGCCCCCCAAGGCCCGTACAATATTACCTTCTTGGATGGCTCGTAGTATCTCCTATATGCAGAATATCCGAGTGTTTTGAGGATATTGCTTGTTTCTTCTCTGTATAATGTTTTATTTGCCCAGATAAATGGGAGATATCTCTGCGGGTGCTGTCTTGGCGATCCGAATAGTTTGTATGGGTAAAAGCCATAACTGTATGTCCCACTGTCGTTATATATGCATACTTTTACTCCCTCGTATAGGATTTTTTGGGCATCCCAATAGAGCAGATCGATAAGGTTGTGAAGAGAT
>CAZVPA010000212.1:0-3218 GCA_964628995.1 uncultured Nitrososphaerota archaeon
TGGTCGTCGTTCTCATTTATACAAACGTAGCAGTAGTTATGGATAGTCGTGTTTTGTTTGTATATGTTTGTCTATGAATGTCTATGAAAACGTCAACAGTTGACTACGGCACGAGAAAGCCCAGAGATTTTTGGTGGTCCTCCATGACACATTAATGCCGAATCTTATCTGTGTTTTGATGGGATCCATAGCCTCGTTGAGAAGCACATTGGAGATAAACGAATATAAGCCCCTATATGGAAGAGTAGAGGAGGAGATAATATTACTCCCATTTGGGGAGGGGCTAGCGAGGGGGTATCTGACTGCTGGATTCAACGAGTGTGGTGTTGATGTCCCAAGCACGCTAATAGAGGAAGCCACATTAAGATTAGGGGGCTTTCCGGGGTGGTTAGCAATGTTTGGGAGAATAACAACAAGGAGAATAATCCAAGGAAAATCTATTACGATAGAGGATATAATTGGGGAACTCGAACATAGGGCGTCGCAGATAATATATGGAGAGATAGCACGATTACTAAGAGGAAAAAAGAATGTGAATTACTATCTAAAGATAATTAAGGAATGTGCTGATGAGGGAGAAGTGACAGTATCACGGGTTTCGAAAATCATAAGGAAAGCACCATCAACAGCAGTATTCTACCTCAACACACTAGTCGAAAATGGAGTCCTAATGAAAAAGGACGACTATTATGTGATACCAGACCCCATGATCCGAAGAGTAGCGAGGAGACCAGGGTTCGAAAGAGAGGTAAAGATAAGGCTATGAATTTATCAGACAGGAAATTTGATTACTCTCAGATCAAATATTAGGTTGGATATCTAGCAGGGAGTCTATATCAAGAAGCAATACGCACATTTCGCGATAAAATGTGAATTTATTCGATTTTGAGGATGAGATTAAAGATTTCTGGGTGGGGAGCATAAGGAAAGTAATAGATATTGGTGGATTTTTCTATATAAATGAATATTTTGAGGTGTGGGGGGTATTATGCGGTCGCGAGGGCTTGTTGCATATGTTGACCGTATGCTTAATACTGGAACAACAGTTATTAGGGTCCCTAAAAGGCTCTGGGCTAGGGCTGGAAAAGACGAAATCGAGGATGCTGTTGCACTAGCCCGAATAAACAAAGTTAAATTGATCTTTGAGGGAGGCCCAGTATATGACTTTAGGGAAAAATGAACATGGCTTACATAGAGTCCTTCAACATCCCGTATTCCTAAGGTGAGATATTTAGGGGATGGGGGAAGAAATTCAGGATATACATCCAAGCCGACTGTTAGGGGATATATGGACATGTTGGTTCTGTTGGAACTGAAAGGTTTAGCTGAGTGATCTTTTTCAATAATCATAGTTCTAGGAATTTATCCAGTGTGTATACTCGCACATTGAGGACCTTCGATAGAATACTTACAGTTTTATTTATCCATGGATCGCTACCAACAACTACTATTATGTCCTCCTTGGAGATATATGGGGTGTCCTCGGGAGGGGAGAATATTTTTGCGTAGCCCCCCATTTTCCTTGCTTTTCTATATACGATGCTCATTGCGTTTGTCCATTCGAAATAGACATTTTCTCTTAGGGACTTGTCGAGAAGTATTAGGATCTGTGGATGTGGTCTATGGGCCCCAACGTTCATCCGTACTCCTCTCTCAATGGTCTGTATGTTGACTATGTTGTGTATAATTTCCTCCATGGGGATAAGTTCGGTTGTAATTCCCTTATCGATAAGCATCCTGTGTATGTTCTCTATTGATTTGTGTTGTTTTGACAGTATGTTGATTGCTGTTAGTGTTATGTCCGCGAGTGCTAGTCCTTCGTATTGGAAGTCTCCCCTAGGTATCACTATGAGTTTCTCTACTTTGTTTAGTATGTTGTCCCAGTATGCTGAGGATAGCCCATGTATTTCGTCTATGTATGCTTCTCGTAGTTTTCTTCTCCTGAGTGTAGAGTCTAGAGTAACTAAGGGGTAGAATTGTGATACCTTGTTCATTATGTCCATCGTGCTTTTCCCTATTCCTAGGTCTCTGCAAGTCTTGATGAGTTCTTCTCTGGGTTTTCTAAAGTGCGAAACTGTGACGTGTACGTCGAGTGTGCTCTCTACCATCTTGTCCAAGAACTCCATATAGAACTGTATTGTTATTGGTTTTGGGAGAAGTTTACTTATATGGTCAGACTTTACGATCCAATACTCATATCCCATGGATCTGAGACATTGACGTATGTTCTCGGTAAGCTTCCAATAGACCTCCTCGATCTGTCTTTCTTCGCTACACGATATTCCGATCCCAATCAGATACCTGTAGTTTTTGATTGCTAGCCAGCTGGAATCAAAGAACCCAATCATTGCTGATCCCCAACTATTGTATCAATGTGCTATTAAGGCATCATAGGTGCGGGGGGATTAATCTTTATAAAGAGCTTGCTGTGTATTATATATTTGGGTAGTACTCCCCACGGGGGGGGTGCTATCCTTCCCTACTTCTAATCTTTTGGTTTTGTCGGGAAACTGGATAAGAATTCTTTGTTTCTATTTTCTTCCGAGGAGCAGGTTAAGTGCGAAGGTGAGGTTATCGTATTTCTCTATGGAGTAGTTGTCCCAGAAGACGCATGTCCCCACAACGATGATTTCTCCGCGTCCAACAGTACTGGATGCGGCCAATATTGGTTCGTTTCCAGAGCTTGTTCTGGCGGTGTCCTCCCCCCTCACAATGATATTACATCTATCATCAAGCATACTTAATGATGCCGTACAAGGCATTAGAACCCTTCTTACACTCCTATCGTACTGATGGATCCTGCTTGTTACTATGAAGAGTTTGTCTCCCCCATGGTTATTCTTCTCATCAATAACAAGGTCAGCATTTATTCTTATTCCGAATCTCTCAGAGAGTGTGTTGATATTGTCAGCTACCGAGTCCTCATTCCTATAGTATCCAAGCATTATCACCCTACCGCCCCCTCTTAGGAAGTGGCCTATAATATTAATATCGGAATCACTGAATGGTTCCTCAGGATAATTGATGACAAATACGTCATACTCGACTATTTGCTCTAGGGAGTCCACCTCCTCAATAACGGCATATCTAAGGAGTACATCCTTAAGGATCGAAAAATAGTAATGATCCTCTATCGTGAACTCCAGATGGGATATATCCCAGCCTATACGCATCTCCACCCCCATAATTACCATACATCAATGAGATAATCCCTCATG
>CAZVPA010000213.1:0-3208 GCA_964628995.1 uncultured Nitrososphaerota archaeon
GCCTAATCTCCTCGAGTACCGCTCTTATATCATCTTTCGTCGATAGTTTTTCTTCGAGCTCCTTCTTTATTTTCTCGTATATTTTTTTCTTTAATTCTGGATATTTCTCGAAGAGCTCGTCCATGTGGGTCATTAGCCATTCTCCAACAGCCTCTACCGTTAGCGACATACGACTCATCTCTGAGATTCCCTATACCATTAATATTTGTTTCAATACACTATTAAAGAGTAATTTTATCCCACTGAATAAGCTTTTAGAGGAATTAAATATGCTAGTCACAAATTTTCTAATGATCAGAAACAAAAAAGGGAAGAAACTTCATAATCTCCCATGCGCTGATTAGTTACCATGATTAATTGGATTAAGAGTCTCTGGAAAGACCCAAATGTTTCCCCTAAAAAACGCAGTGATTAGAGAGAACCAAAGCTCAGGACACAAAAAATAGGAAAAAGCTTGCCTAATTTGGCGGAATTATTATATATGGGGAGTATGCCAGTAGCATTCTCTTGGTTACTAGGGAGGACTCATCATTCACGATTAGATGCCACGTAGTATCCATATAGCTTTCCTCAACTTTGAGAGCAATCACCATTGTTGGAAGCTTTATGTTCCTATATATGTTACCGAGCACAGCAAGGTCGCTATTAGAGTGATGATCATTCTCAGAGCTCGCCAAGTCATCAATACTTAAGGTTTCAATCTCTTCTTTAGCCTCGCTAATAACTGTTACGTTCTTGGCCCTCTCCGAATCAAGGGATACTCTGATCGCAGGCTCCTCCGAGTTCGCGATTATGTTCTCCTCAACAAGCATTTCTTGTACTTCGTTTTCGCTGGAGCTTAGAGCACAAGATACTATTGCTTTACCTGCAGCATCCACAATAAATACCACGTAATCTATACTTTCATGTCCAGCGCTATCGACAGCAATTGCATATGCAACATGAACCCCATTAGACACCCCAATGAACGTATAGTTCGTTGATGTACCAACGTTAATCCATGCACCATCATCTAAGCGTACGAGATAGTAAACCACATCAGTAGCACTACTGCTCCAACTAACCGTTACATCACTAGATCCTACCGTTGATGCATCAGATGGACTCGTAATTGTTACAACCGGTGCCACAGTATCCACTGTTATTGTTACAGATTTTTCAGCATAATTTCCAGCACTATCATAGGCTCTGACATATATGGTATATGTTCCGTCCGCCAAGGTGAATACGTAGCTTGTTTCTCTACCAACGTTGATCCAGTTAGTGCCATCTGCACTAACTTCATAATGGTCGATATCGATAACATTATCTGATGCTGTCCACGAGACAACTATTGTATCCCAACCTAAAATAGCACCATCAGATGGTGCAAGTATTGTTAGTGATGGTGCCGTTCTATCAACGATTAGTAATATTGTTGATTGAGAAAATAATCCTGCCTTGTCAAAGGCTCTAATGTAGATCGCATATAGACCCTCAGGCATAGATGATGTGTCAATAGTATAGCTTGTTGATGTGCCAACGTTGACCCACTTATTTCCATCATATATCTCATAGTGATCTATTCCACTAAGACTATCACTACCAGACCAACTTATCATTACTGACGTTGTACTAGAATCAGCAACAACACTATTATCGTCTGGAGATACTGAAGGAGGCGTAAGATCGACAGTCGATATTACATAGTCTGATGCTATAGATCCATCACTATATACCGCCACTATGGTTATATTCCATGCACCTTCCCCGAGGCCACTTATTATGTAGTTTATGCCAGTAGTACTTCCATAGTAGCTATCATTAACATATATCTCATAATGGTCTACCGAGCCACTCGCATTCCAACTGATCACTACAGAATCACCACCAACATAGGCCTCTCCAGTATCAGGATCCTCAGTAGGTGATGTTATGTTCACTGATCCCAAACTTACAGTAAATGTCACTGTATCTGTCCCTATGTTTCCAGCAAGATCTATTGCTTTCACATCAACTATGTGGGATCCTTGCGACAAGTCCGTGAAAGTATGGTTGGTATTTGTCCCAACATTGATCCATGAGCCTCCATCCAGTCTAACCTCGTAGTGATCTATACCGTTATTGTCGCTTCCAGACCACTCAACGGTGACTGTGGTCGATGTTACTGTTGAGCCATCTGTAGGACTCAATATGTTTACTGTTGGTGCGGTAATATCTACTACTATACTTATTTCGTCATAGTTTGTGTTTCCAGCAACATCTACAACTTCAACCCTTATTGTGTGCTGTCCCTCAGAGAGTGTAAGAGTATACGATGTTGTTGTGCTGGGGATATTATTTGCATATACGCTACCATCCACATATATTACATAGTGGTCTATCCCCGATAGTGAATCATCGGCGGACCATGATACTATTACTGATGTTGTGTTGAGATAGCTTCCGTCCTGTGGGTTTGTTATGGTTATTGTTGGGGGAGTAGTGTCTACAGTGACAAATATTGTGACTGAGTTCTCGTTTCCAGCATTGTCTTTACCCCATAGTGTTATGTTATATACTCCATCCTGAGATACTGTTACTGTTTCTGTATATGTTCCTTCCGTGGTGTAGGTGTTTACTATGGAGCCATTGAGGTAGAGTACTGCTTGATTTAGGTATACCTCATCGATTATTACCGTTATGTCGAATGTCGTTGTGCTGAATACTGTCCCATCTGCCGGATCGGATATGTCTAGCCTTGGTGGAACTGTGTCTGGCTCAAGGGGTAGATCCCATAGGTCGTCATTTATTTCTTGTGTGTAGTAGTGGAGGTCGTAGCGTAATGTATCTGATGTATCATATATTTCTGATCTTATTCCGTAGTTTGCCTGCGTTGGAACAAAATTATATAGCTCCATTTCGTATATGTCTGTTGTTCTCCCAGTTACTGTATATGTTCCAGAGATTCCTATTAATGTCTCTGATGCTGAGCCTTCATAGTCTTCTATGTTTCTAAGTTCTTTTCCTGATAGATCTAGTGCGTAGAGCTTTGTGTATATGCTGAGCCCAGAGCCACTATCCTCGTCTATGTCCCAGTCGAGCTTTATGTATTCGTAGTATCCATTTCCATCATCATCTATTGCATCTGCTATCCATATATCATAGAAGTTTGTTGAGTATGGTGATGCCGCGTATTTCCTAGCAAAGTCGTCCCACATTGTTCTATAGGATGAATAGAAGCCATCTA
>CAZVPA010000214.1:0-3204 GCA_964628995.1 uncultured Nitrososphaerota archaeon
AGAAGAATAAATCTTTACCTCAACCATTATCAATCATGTGGAGTATAACTTTTTATTAATCATAACTTAACTAGATGGAGGCCATAGCCATAAAAAAGGTGACGCTTGCTTATTCATGCCTGAAGAGACTGTTCCTCTTTGGTTGGTTCTACTTGTTTTTCCTCTTGTTTCTTTGGTATTGTGGATGATATATGCCCAATGATTACCCCTAGGACTATTCCAAGCACTGTGAATATCGTGGTGGTGATGTTGATCAGTGCGCCCCCGAGTATTAGTGCTATGAATAGTATGTCTCCCCCACCACTAATTATTATGGGTATTAGTGGTATGTATGTTGGGGCTAGGTGTATTAGTGGTGCTGTGAGGAGGCCTATCGCGCCGCCACTCTTTTTTGAGCTTCCAAGTAATGCTCCGGTGCCTACTCCCAAGAATATTGCCACTATGAGATTGTAGAAGGAGAATGTTATCCCTACGAAGAGGCTTGTAGGTATGCCGATTAGGAATCCCTTCTTCGTCATTATAGTCCCCTCCTAATCAGTTTTAGATACACTATTACCACGATGGTGATAAGTGCTAGTGCCTCCATCGTGAATTTTGGGGTTCCAAGTATGCCGTTTAGGCCTCTGCTACCAGTTATCGGGATGCTTCCTGGGTCTTTGAGGCTCATGTTTAGGCTTATTGTTCTCTTCTCGGTAACATTCTCATTCTCACCTTTTCCTGTGGATTCACCATATCCCTCGACCCTAACTAGCCAGCCCGTCTCTTTTTCATAGTAGAGCCTTAGGTATGATGCTATGCTTACGTTTATGTCTTCATCGATTATTCCTCCTATGTTCTCTACGTCCTCTACGTCTATGTCTATGACTAGGGTTTCTATTTCCCCGCCGGGGATCTCTATTTTCCTCTCGTATGATATTTCGAATTCTTGTGTTGCCTCCTCGTTTGATGAGCTATTCACGAACCCAAATATTATGGTGTCCCCAGGCTTGCTTCCCGACTCTATGTAGAAGATATTGTACATGAATAATTCGTCTATTGGACGTGCCGTATATGCACTGGATAATATCGTGGAGATTTCTGCTTCATCAAACTCTCCACTCATAATATCCATGAGCAGGTCTGTTGGATGGAGCTCCCTAGTATTCTTTTTGGCTGCTATGAGTATGGGTGGTATCGAGAAATCTACTTCTCTTTCCTCGGTCTTTGTTCCATTCTCGTACTCCTCCCCAGTACCATTAATATAGAAACCCCAGCCAACATAGTTTAGGTCGAGATCCTTCGAGACAAGCATTACCTCGACATTTAGGGTTGTATTCCTGATGCTTGTAGATTCGTTACTGATAGCTATCTGGCAATACTCTATGTTGATTATGTATGTTGTACCGCTTGGATAGTAAACACTAGAATGGTAGGCTCCACACCTAACCCCTAGGGCAAAAAACATGAGGCCCCAGAAGAGCACAACCAATACTACCTTTCGGATCCCCAATCTTGACTTACCTCCCAATGAAGATTAGTGGGAATATTAATTGCAAATAATCATTTATAAATGATGACAAAAGCATGAGACCGTCCACTGCGATAGATTATCCTATCCTCAAATTAGACTTCCCTAACTAGGCTCTACGAAGCCTACACTATCATCCAGCCAGTGGACAGTCTCCAAGAGTATGGAATGATATCTTGTGAGTACCATTAGATTCCTATGCGTGTAGAAATAGAGTAGTTATTTCGTCTGGGAGAGAGGGATATATCATGTGTTCTTGGTACCCATCATTTCTTCTCGAGCCCGCATCCTGTTTTTTATATCGAGAAAAGATACTAGATTAATTGGTGGTTGTATTGGATGTTGATGATCTAATTGATAGTGCGGAGAATGATCTAGGGCTTTCGCTGGAATTCCTTGAGAGAGGGGTATTAGAGATGCCGCTGAGAAAGCTTGGAGGGCTATAGAAACCCTAAGAAAAGCACTACTAGTCGCCGTTAAAATACCATATGATATTGCTAAGACGATCATCAACGGCGTCCCATTATTCAGCAAGATTCTCAAAGCTCTTGGCAGGAAAGATTTGCTGAGGATGTATTTCTACTTTAACAGTAGACTTCACACGTTGGGCTTCTATGGGATGGTAACACCAGAGGATGAACTGGAGGAAATGATAAGGAAGGAAGTTCCAGTATGGGTGGAGGAGATGATGAATTTGATAAATTCGGTGGGGGGATATAGACCTATCCCATGTGGTCGATATGCTTGCGAGAATCAACAAGCTTAAGGTCGAGATATTGAGAAAATCAAGGGAATATCTAGCCTTGAGCGAGCAATTAGGTGAAAGAATAAATCTCTTGATTTTATCGTTATGCATATTCCTTAAAGCATCATAATGCTTATTCCCCAAACTCATCAACCTAGTCCTCTTAATATCGAAAGCACGGACTCATCAAACAGAATCTCTCCCCCAAAATTATAATCTCTCTTTAAAATAGTTACTCTTCATTTTGCAGAATTTTCACAAGATCATCGTGGATCTTTCTTGCTTGGCTAAGAGCTTTTCTCGCGTGAGCAGAGTTAAGCAGAACTTCCCTATGGTCAGCTCGTTTTCTCTTCTCGTAGAGACTACTGATTATTGGTATGAGGTATTTCTTATCTGGATACTCTAAGCTTATTATTCTGTGTATGAGAGATATTAACTTTTTTAAATTCTCCTAGAATAAATATAGCTATCAGTCGGTGTCCATCGCTTTATGCTGGATTATGTCTCTGATTGTTGAAATATTGGTGAGTTTTTTGAGTCTTCGCGTAAGGCTTCGAGGGAGATATAGGAGAACCGATAAAATTGCTCTTAAGGTCGCTGAAACTTTATTTGAGGAGTTCTCAGAGGTCGTCGGTGTGGAATCTGTGGATTCTTGGGATGGTGCTAATCTCCGGGTTATTGTTTCTAGGGATGATCCAGACCTAATAGATAGGCTCATGGAGAAAATATTCGAGATTATTGATGAGTATGGAGAACTAGGAAATATAGTCCCAGAAATAGTCAAGTTCGATGAATTGATGCTGAGGGGAGAACCTAAAGCTGAAGTTAGTGTAGCTGTTGTTAGTAGAATAAGAGAAATACTACTAAAGAAGTTTGATTTTGTCGTTGATGTTATTCCTGTGGATTCTTGGGATGGTGCTAATCTCCGGGTTATTGTTTCTAGGGATGATCC
>CAZVPA010000215.1:0-3171 GCA_964628995.1 uncultured Nitrososphaerota archaeon
TACCAGAAGAGATTATATACTATGGCCCACACACCCCAATACCAATAAACACAACAACAGTAGACACACCAACACACGAAGGACTAGTAACAATGGAATGGACAGTATACTATGACGGACAAGCACAATACCAAGACCACCAAATAGAGATCAATGTAGAAAAGACAGGAGAATACATAATACTCATCACAGCAAAGGATCCCGACGGAGGAACAACACAGAAAAAAACAATAATAAACATAACCCTCGACAACGATGGCGATGGAATAACAAACGAAATAGAGAAACAATTAGAGACAAACCCAAACGCCCCAGACACAGATGGAGACTACCTACTGGACCCAGAAGAAATAGTGGAGGGAACAGACGGATACATAACCAACCCAAAAAACCCAGACACAGATGGAGACGGACTATATGACGGATACTCATTCAACGGAATCATAGGGGAGCTCTCCAAGGGGACATCACCAGTGGATAATGATACTGATAATGATGGATTAGGTGATGGGTTAGAAGTCTATGGGTGGAACATAATGGTTACCATCGCTGGAGAGAAACACGAAAAACATGTATTTTCAGACCCATTATGTGTCGATAGTGATTCGGATGGGCTAAACGATACCGTCGAATATATCCTAGGTACGGATCCATCCGCAATTGATACTGATGGTGACGGCATTGGAGATTTCGATGAAGTATATGTCTATGGCTCCAAACCATCGAATTCTGATAGCGATGAAGACATGCTCGAAGATGGGGACGAAATATCAAGAGGGCTTTCACCAATAGACCCAGATAGTGATGATGATGGACTAAAGGATGGATTGGAGATCCGTCATAATACGGATCCCATTAACGCTGATACAGATGGTGACGGTCTTCCAGATGGCGCCGAGAGAGCCCCAATAATTTCTTATGAAGCGGAGGATTTTGCTGTATCCCCAGAATTGATTACTGATGAGGGTGTTATGCTTCCAAAGATCCCTTGGGGAGAAATATGGCATTATGAAAAAATCGTAGAGTTCTACATCTATGACATAATGGATGTTGAGGGACTAACCCGGATGAAAATACCCTACACATATTTTCTAGTAGGGCTAAACATCACATACTTTACCAATATATCCTATAATGAGAGACAATACCTGTCATACGTAGCATATGGGCTAGAAGTAAAAGTTATTGCTGGTAATAAAAAATACGTGGACGGCGTACTCGAATATATCACATGGCCTACAGGCTGGTACAAACCATACTACGTCGAGAGATTCCGTGGATACATAATATACCTACCAATATTCACATACTTCCCAAAAATAAGACCAGACATGAAGATAGAGGTATATGGTTTTAGAAGACCAACAGTAGATGAGATATATGTTGACAACATATTGATATGTTATCCAGCCAGTCCAAGAAATTTCGACTCTGATGGGGATGGGCTAAGTGATGGGGAAGAATTCTGGTATGGGGCATCACCAGTAAGCAAGGATACAGACAACGATAATGTTGATGACAAACACGATACGAATCCTCTTGAGAACGCAAGACTACATTTGAGAATTACTAAGTTTTCCTACACACAGGCAGTCATAAAAAATATACTTTCAGTTGACATAGTGGAGATAGATGTCTCAAAAGTGATCACATTTTCCAATATTCCGCTCCCGGGAATAACAATAGGCCCATTCGACATTCCGGATCATCTTTCATCAGTGAGAATACGCATCGACGCGGGCTGCCTTATGTTTATGCCTCCATACCTTATATTTAGTTATTATGATCTAAGTGTAGATCGGGGCTCTGACTTCTATGGCCGCACCCTAGAATTGAAGGTTGATATGAGGTATGGCTACAGATTTAGCGACCCAACAAGTTCCTGGGATGACGACTGGACACAGTTCACAACAACACACCCAATAAACGACCCCAGCCAGACCGTCAATGTTACAATAATAGACAAGTCAGGATACGGCTATGCCAGCGGATATGAAGACAACACTAATGAATCCTTCCTAATCCAAGGAGAGATATGGTTCGAAACAATAGTAGAGGATTGCGATGGTTTATACTGGAAGATAACAACATCATCAGGAAATAAGATCTTCCACCTAGCAAAAGGCAAGGATGGCCTACCATTCTGGCTAGAAGCAGACTATACGCACACAAGTCCCGGCCGCATAGACACCGATGGCGATGGTGTTAGTGATGCTTGGGAGGATTCTGATGGTGATGGAGCATTCAACATTCAAGAACTCATTATCGGAAAGAATCCAGCTGAGAGGGATGTTTTTGGCATTCATCTACATGTTAGCTTGGAATTCCCCGCGGATAATCAATACATCTCGCGCCTTAAGGAAGCATTCTATTTAGCATCAAGATACATATATGACTATACCGATGGTTATGCTTTTATCAGTCATATAATAATATATAATAATTCAATAGGTTATCCGCAGTACCTATATGATGTCATCATAAAGATTAATGCGAATTATCTCGGGTTTGCTTTGGGGGATAAGGTCTATATTAATGGGGATTTAATTAGTGATTCTCCCCCACCTTTTGCTAGGGAATATAATTTAGCTCAGAGAATATTATGGTTCGCTGCAGTATTGGGCCATGAGCTTGGGCATTCTATATTTAAGTTTGATGATGAATATATTGACGAGAACTGGACATCATATAATAGCAGTATTGGTGGTGAATTATGGCTTCAGTATCACATAACGACGGTTCATCATCTAGGAAACCCGCCCTTTGAGTTGATACCTCCATATAGGGAGATTTACGTAAAAGAGCTCAGTTGGTATAGGGCATATAAGAAGTTCTGGGAGCTCTGGTCAAAATATCCAGATGAAACAACGAATGTTACGGCTCAATGGAAAAAATGGACGACAGAAATAGGGCTGAAATATGGATTCGAGTGGTACTGCTTGGTATATAATCTAACAAGACATGGGGTCGGTGTAGCCCTATATATTAATGATACGATCTATGTGTTTACGGGGTGTGCCGATATATTAACATTATATATACCTCTGAAACTCCCGGAACTTGTAATACTTCCAAAGGTAGTAATCTGTCAAGCACCACGCCCCTGATGCCATCGAGGTGAGAATAATGAATCCCCTAAAAATATTACTCGTGGTTCTCATCTTAGTGCAT
>CAZVPA010000216.1:0-3147 GCA_964628995.1 uncultured Nitrososphaerota archaeon
TCGGTAGCCATATGTATCACCACTCATGTATATAAAAGAATATGTCAAATAAAAACCAAACCTAATGCGTTGGTTAGATTTCATGTATGGTTTCGGTCTATCCATTACCATTATGGGATAGAGAATTTATTTCTTCATAGAAGCTATCCTTGTTCGATGTATCCTCCTCGAAGTCCCTTAGTATTCTTCTCAGAATTTCATGCGCTCTACGATCCTTAGGCAGAATCATCCTAATAACCTTCTCATACCCAAGAGCCTCGGCAATCTCCCTAAGCGCCTCGGAAACAACTTTTTCTTCGGGCAAGATCCTCGACCTCAGATCCCTATCTATTAACGTTAATATGCCCTTTCTAGTGGATTAGTATTACTCGCAATAAGAGCCCGATTATTGTGGAGAAACCCAACATCAGAAGTATTATCAATGCTGTCCTCTTCGGTCTAAATTCTGACAGGAATATTAGCAGTGAGCCAATACAGGGGAAGTATAAAGTAATTAGGGTCACAGCTATTAGTGCTTGGGACGCAGTGAGCCGATACCCTCCTAAGATTCCAACCGCAACATCTTTCCTGAGAATACTAATGATAAGTGCTAGTGCGGTTTCACTCGGTAGACCGAACAGTCCACTGATGATAGGCTCAAAGAATTTTGCGATGATGAGTGCTGTTCCAGTATAGTACATTATGTTTAGTACCAGGATTCCGAGGAAAACTAGCGGGACGCCATTAATTAGGAAGGATTTCATCCTAGCTATAGCCTTCTTAAGAACATTATTCATTTTTGGTTTTCTCCATGCGGGGAGTTCTATCAGGAGAAATGCGGTGTCTCCCGGTATGAGGTGGCTTGCTAGGAGCCCAGCAAAAGATATCGATATGACAAGTATGAGATACAACATAAACACGTAAAACGCACCATATTTACCTAGAAGAGCCCATATCATTATTTGCTGAGCAATACATGGTACCCCAAAAACTTGGATGAATGAGGAGAGAACCCTACTTTTCTCGCTTCTGAGTGTTCGGGACGATAATATACCAACAATACTGCACCCAGTCCCGGTGATTATTGGAATTATAGCGTCTCCGGACATCCCCAAATGTCTCATACAATTATGGCAGGAGGCTACTACTCTAGGTATAAAGCCTAGATCCTCGAGGATGCCCATAATTATGTATATGACAAACATTGTGGGGAGTATCATGAAGAAAACAAAGAATACTCCTGTCGTCAGAATCCCGAGCGAGGAGTATATCCCAGGCTTTTCCCCAATAAGTATGTTTCTGATGAACTCATTTTTGATGATGCTATTTATGAGTGCCCTGACATATGGATCATAATAGTTATAATAGAAAATGGATGGTATTCGATGCCCGATTTCGTGTATAATTGCCAGAACCCCCCAGATGATAAGAAATGTTATACCTACAGCGAAGAATGTTCCATAGAGCGGCTTCATCATAACATATTCCATTCTCCTTAACTTCACCTCCATCTGTTGTGACTTAATGCATTTCTTATATATTCTGTCAACATATTTGATCCTCTCTAACATGATAGTCTTAGCGGTCTCCCCAAGCTTATTTTTTATTTTCTCGGGGATATATCTGCTCAAATGTTGGTATTTCTCGTCGCCAAGTATTATCCAACTCGCAATAGCACGAGAAAATCTCCTATAATTGTTGAGATGGCCCTCGATTGAGTGCTGGACATCCCTTATTGTTGACTCCACACTCCCTGATAATCGAACATATGTTGCTGTTTTTTCAGTTTTGATAATCTCGGAAATTTTTTCCATAAGATCTTCAATTCCTTCTCCTGTGATCGCGGAAGCAAGTATGACAGGTATATTCAACTCTCTTTCCAGTTTTTCCCTATCAATCTCTATGCCCAGCTCTCTCGCACGATCAATCTGATTAAGAACAAGTATTAGTGGTATGCCAAAGTCAAGAAGCTCGACTGTCAAATATAGGTGGCGCCTAATGCTTGTTGCATCAGCTATATGAATAATAATATCTGGTTGCTCCTCAAGAATAACCCTACGAGCTATATCTTCAGCGGTTGTAGATGGAACTATAGAGAACGCTCCAGGGACATCAATAACTATAAATCTGGTGTCCCCCCTCTTGATATATCCCCTATAGATCTCTACCGTGGTTCCGGGATAATTCGAAACTTCCACAAACAGACCGGTCATCGAGGTGAATATGGAGGACTTGCCAACGTTTGGATGCCCAAACAACACTACTTTTATTTCGCGCATATTATTCACCAACAATAACCCCAGATGCTATATCTTTACTCAGAGCAATTATTGAGTTGTCAACTACTACTAGGACCACTTTCTTCCGATTGATTAGAATCCTTATTTTTCTCCCAGGGGAAATTCCGATGGATATAAGAGATCTAAAAACACTTAAATCGCACACCAAATCTAGAACAGTTACTTCCCTATTCTCCCGAGCATCCACAAGACTATGGCCTGATCCAACATCGCCATGCGTGTGGATCCCTATGTCATTCTCTAACATAGCCAGCTCATCTAGCTGATTCCTTAGAAAACATATCTTTTTTGATTTTCCTCCAGATCCACACGGCGATCACTATTGCTATTGCACCTATCAGTATTTCTATTCTGAGACTATGCATCGGCGTCCAGCCAGAATACTCTTCGTTTTTAAGTATATAGCATTCAGCTGCATCAGCTAGGAGCATTAGCAAGTATATGGAGAAATATAGAGCCGCCAATATTGATGCAACCAATGGGAAACCCAAATCCTGCTTATTGCCTCTAAGCAGTCCTCTTATTCCAAAGAGGTATGTCAGACCGATCGTTACAGACACAAACCCACCGATTATGTCTGCAGGTATCAAGAAAATTTCATTTTGCGTAAACATAGATGCTATCTCTATGGTTCCTATGGCAAGATATGTCAAACCTAGGACTATGGAGGCCATAGCGATCTTCTTTAGGTAGCACGCATCCATGTTCATCATCACTCAGATAATCAATCCTACTAATCCTGTGAATGCAAAGGCTAGTATGAATGCAAGGATAAGTTCATAGAGACAAACAAATATTGTCCACTTCCATGACCCTGTTTCGCTCTTGATTGTTGCTAGTGAGGCAAGACATGGGACGTAGACAACAA
>CAZVPA010000217.1:0-958 GCA_964628995.1 uncultured Nitrososphaerota archaeon
GTTGGGATCCAAATATGAAAGACATAAGGGGAATTAAGAGGAGTATCAGAGAGAGAATATGGAGGCTTATGGAGGAGAAGGACATAGCTAGGTTTCCACGCCCAGTATTTGGCAGAATACCTAACTTTGTAGGAGCTGAGAGAGCTGCCGAAAATCTCAGAAAAACGGCTGAGTGGAAGAAGTCTGAGACTATATTTGTTAATCCTGATTCACCCCAGAAACAAGTTCGGTTCTTCGCTTTGGTAGATTCGAAAAAGTTGATAATGGCTTCTCCAAGAATAAAGAAGGGGTTTATACTTCTGGATCCAAATCATATAAAGCCTGCAGTGTATCACCATGCGGTTACAATTCGTGGTGCATTTAGATATGGAAAAATCGTTGAACCCCAACAAATAGACTACATAGACATGAAGGTTACCGGCTGTGTTGCGGTGGATCCTAAGGGTGGCCGGCTGGGTAAGGGTCATGGATACTCGGACCTTGAGTGGGGGATACTAAGTGAGTTTGGGCTGGTTGATGATAAAACCGTTACAGCTACAACTGTTCACGATATGCAGATAGTTGAGGAGATTCCCATGACTAGTCATGATTTTCCTATAGATATAATAGCAACGCCAACAAAGGTCATATATACTAATACTCCCTACAAAAAGCCAAAGGGGATTTTCTGGGAGGAAGCTATGGAACGTGTAGATGAGATTCCTCTTCTTTATCAGCTATGTGTACGCAAAGGACTATGTAAATAGCGACTTGGTAATAGCTTCTTTGACTTTGTTAGTAGCTTCTTTGGGGTTATCCGCACGTGTGATGTAGCGACCAACTATAATTATATCGGCTCCATGCTTTATGGCTATTGGTGCCGTTTTATCATTGAGGCCTCCCGCAACAGCTAAATATGACTTTATTTCCTTTCTGATCAACGGTATCTGGTCTAATGGGAATTTCGATGAAGCTTGCT
>CAZVPA010000217.1:968-3135 GCA_964628995.1 uncultured Nitrososphaerota archaeon
GGTCTATTCCTATATGCATAAGCACAATATCTACCCCCATTTTCTCAAGTTCTTTAGCTCTGCTGACTGGTTGGGGGTGATTCATCAGATCAGCCATAACATAGCCACCAAAGCTCCTAGCAACATTCACGGCATCTATAATGGTTTTATCATCCGCTAGAGCAAGGACAGTAATAATATTTGCCCCCGCAGAAAAAGCTAACTTGGCTTCAAGAGCGCCAACATCCATTGTCTTCAGATCAGCAACTATAGGTATGTTTGGAAATTTTTCTCGGAGCAATCTAATAGCTCTCATACCCTCAGCTTTTATTAGAGGGGTTCCGCATTCTAGCCAGTCTACACCCCCTCTTGCTACTTCTTGGGCTACTCTAAGAGCCTCTTCTATATCTATGAAATCTAGTGCTACTTGAAGAATGGGTTTTTTGATCTTAAGCATATACAATCATCTTATATAGCCCGAATACCCTCATTTAAATCCGAATGTATAGATACTTAGAGCATTTTGCTCCTAGAATAATAAGCAATATCCAGGTGTCTTAAAAACTGATTATGTTGGGTAGCTTAGGGGGTTCAGATGGGAGTTCTTAGCCCAAAGGACTTGGAGTATATCAAGTCGAAATTTGAGAAGGAGCTTACTAGAGAAGTACCAATAGTGCTTCTTGTGTCAGATAATTGTGAGCTCTGCGATACTGTGGATCAGCTTCTCAGCGAAATTGCGAGTGTTAGTGGAGGAAAGATACAGTACACTGTGAATAAGCTTCAAGATTTGCATAAGGAGCTTCTAGGTATTGATAGAGGGCCTGTTATACTTATAGGAGAGAAAGTAGAAATCAGATATACTGGTGCTCCCCTAGGGGAGGAAGGGTGGGCTTTTCTGGAGGCAATATCCTTGGCTTCTCATAGAAATCATATGTTCAAGCAATATGAGGATGAGCTCTCATCGCTTCAAAACAAGGTGAAGATAGAAACTATAGTCACACCCACATGCCCAGCATGTCCTCGTGCAGTTTTACTCGCACATAATGTGGCCATAGCATCCCGTGGCCGTGTGATTAGCGATGTTGTCGAAGCATATGAATTCCCCGAGATAGCTGATAAGTATAATGTAAATGCTGTGCCAACAATAGTACTAAGTGTCAACGGCAACTATAATGGCTCAGTATTCTCAATCGGCGTGCCTAATCCTGAGGCTCTTATAAGGGCGGTATTAAGGCTAGGTAGCGCTGAGGATTAGGTCTTAGGCTACAATTGTATCTTCCCCTGTTTTCCGTGTAGTTGCTAATGTTTCTCATATTTTAACTGAGGGGGTTTGGTATTAGAAAATTCTATAGAAATATTGTTGCCCTAGTATATTCTAGGCGCCGTATTTATCTCTTTGATGGATATCTTAAAGGGAGCTGGTTCTATCGTAGTAGACTTCGTGAAGACTACTCTGAGCTGATTCATATACATCTTCGGCCTCAGATTCTTTATGTAGTAGGTTTCTCCTACTTTTATTTTGTCTATCATCTCATCCCAGATAACAAGAGTTATTATTCCAGTTTTATCTCCAACCAAGAATTCGGCGACCCTATGCGTCTTTGAACCCCTTACAAATGTTCTTTCAGCATTAAGCTTGATAATAGTTACAATTATGTTTACTCTGCTCATGCCGGGCCTAATCTCGCGGATATACCAGAAAGATTTTTTGCGGCGAATCATCCTTCCTCAATTATCATAGCCTTTGGGCTAAGAGGATAAATATCCAATTTAACCCCTATCATCTAGTATTTCATAAATACAAATTATATAAGCAATACCTAATAACCAAAGGGTGTCTACACATTGTCAATTATGAACAGGGAAAAAATTCTTGAAGCTATTTCCAAGGAAATCAGAGCGTGCAGAAAATGTGGCTTGTGGAAAACGAGAAGAAATGCTGTTCCTGGGGAGGGAAACCCTAACGCAAAAATAATGTTTATTGGGGAAGCCCCAGGACGCAATGAGGATATTCAGGGTAGACCATTCGTTGGTGCTGCTGGTCAACTACTAACCAAGATGATAGTCGAGATTCTTGGGCTCCAAAGACGAGATGTTTACATAACCAATGTTGTTAAATGCAGGCCTCCAGGAAATAGGGATCCCACTGAAGAGGAGATTAATGCCTGTCTCCCATACCTTTTGAGGC
>CAZVPA010000218.1:0-3075 GCA_964628995.1 uncultured Nitrososphaerota archaeon
AGCTAATTTTTTCTGTTTTCAAGATAGCTCTTCCTAACAGGTTCAGGATTACACAGAGACCGTCCACTGAGGTAGATTATCCTATCCTCAAATTAGACTTCCCTAACTAGGCCCTACAGAGCCTACACTATCATCCAGTCAGTAGACGGTCTCCTTGGAAGAGAGCCGTTCATTGAAGCAGATCCGAGCTGGATTTCCCTAGTTCGCTCTCATAAACCTTAGGTATAGACTTGGCTAGTGGACAGTCTCCTTGGAAGAAATCATGCTGATATTTTTGTCGTTACTAAGTCATCAGACTTTTCTCAACATATTAAGGAGAAACTTTGCTATGTTAGATTAAAAGTATGGCGTGTCAGGATGAACCAATTTTATAGCTTCATCTGGCTCAAGTCTCCCTTTGAGATAAAATTTAAAAATGTGGGAACGATATATTATTATATTGGTCGACCGGGTTGGGATGGGGGAGAACAGGGGGCGTCCCAGCCCGGTCAGTCGCCTGGCATCCAGCCCCCCAAACCCCAATCTGGATGCCAGGCAAAGAAGATGAATTTGAAGATGAGTTCGAGGAAGACCATATAGATGCAATGGTGGAGAAAACCCTACTGGGAATTGAAACTGTTTCAGCCTTCCAACAGACTGACGGTGTAACCGAGCTAATATCGGCTTTTTCCATATTGATCGATTTCGTAAAGAAGTACAAAGTGACTGTCCAATTGAACTTTGAGAAGATTGCCATAGTACTTAAGCCCCTTTGAGGGGAAACTGGGGTCTTAATAAAGCCCCAGCCCCAACAGTGTGTCGGAATTAAGCAGGGAGGAAGCTCTTATACTCTTGATTCTCTATTCGCTGTGTAGAGGGAGCCCGAAGAGGGTCATAACACTGACAGTGTTGAGACGAAAGATAAAGTTGCGATACCCGGAAATCAATGTACGGAAGGTATTGCGGAGGCTTGTGAAGAGAAGATTGGCATGGACTCATGGTGGTCGAAGAAACGAGTGCTATGGTATAACACATAAGGGAATTCGTTACGTCCACGAAATCAAAAAAAGATAGTTTATCCCTTCTCTTTTTTTCTTTTACAAAAAATCAGCACCCCCAAAATCATATTGCGACAAGGAAGGAACAAGAATTATTGAATCATCAGTAGACCACTCAGCCAATTTTTTGTCAACCAAACGCTGGAAAATCCTCCTAACATATTCCTTATCAACGCAGAAACGCCCAGAAAAATCACCAACAGAAATCCTCCCCTCCCTAATAAGCCTCCTAAAAAACGCCCTAGCAAACAATTCTTCATCAGGCTCCCTCCCAGCCCACACATACTTCCTAGGCCTATCATAGACCCTCCTCAAAACCCCAGAATTCGTCACCACCTCAATAACACTAAGCACCCTCCTAGCAGTCTCGTATCTGATGCCAACCATAGCCCCAATATCTGATATCGATACCGCCCCATCAGAACACTCCAGAAGTGCATCCAGAACATCATTAAGTATATCAGTAAATCTGCGTCTTCCTCTTCTCCTCAGAAACACAACCTCTATTCTTTCCTCGACAATAACATCTCTCTGCTTAATCTTTTTCCTCCGTCTAACAACTTTTCTTATGATTCTGGTTTCGTCATCTGATAGGTCTAAGTAGTGCTCTAATGGAAAAAGACCAAGTGTTTCATTATCAATCCACCTAGCCATGTTCTCATCCACGAGGTGTTGGAATATTCTCCTAATATACTTCCTACTCAGCCCATACTTCCTCACAACCTCGCTTATTCCTATTGTTTTCTCTCTAAGTAGCCTCCAGAAGACGGCTCCAGCAAACATTTTGAGGGGTTTTTCCCGCGGTACCCACACATATTTTATGGGTTTGCTACATACTTTGAGGAGTACGCCAGCACTTGATATTTTCTCCATAATCTCCAATGTCTTCCTCACAGTAGTATATTTAATGTTTGCGGACTTAGCAATTGTGAGGACAGTAAACTCCTTACCCCTGAACACTTCTAAAGCATCCAGAATACCCGCGATAATGTCGGCAAGACCACGCCTTCCCATAAAGACACCAAAGCACTACATAAAAATTTTCCTTAAAAAGAGATACATTTTTAAGGCAAATAAAGCCGTCAACTAATCTAATCCATACTTAGGTAGATGGAACCCAGCTAGAGAAATCTGACTTAGAGATAAAACCGATTATCCTAACGGGCGATCTCATATAAGTGAAACATTTAAAAAGAGCCAAAGTATATGCTATATTATTGGTCGCCTCCCTCTTTTTGGGAGGCTGTCGTCGGCTTTGCGGGAGGGGAGGAATAAAAAGACCCGCAGAGCCGACTGTCGCCTGCTCACGGCCTCCCCAAATCCGTGAGCAGGCAAAGGTGTACCTTTAATAGAGAGAAGAAGCAAGATAGGACGGACAAATGGGCGCGCTCATATTCGATCATCGTTGATATTGACGAGGGCAATGTTGAGCTTGGTAATACATTGTGGCATTTGATCACCAGATACATGTGGATGTTGCAGTACACCATAAACTATATCTATTCCAAGATACGGTGGACTGAGAGGGAAATTCGACATTACTATACAATCGTTGTCACGCCAGAACTTGAAACCAAACATAGAAAGTATCGAAGCTACGAGGAGAAGGTTGAGAGTACGAGGAGATGCCTGAGACTACAGAAGAAGAAATTTGAGGAATCTGAATACTGGGATCCCAAAAAGAAAAGGCGGCTGGTTAGATTCAAAGTGTACTATACTGCCAGACGTAGAATACCTATACTGCCAAGATACAGGGAGATCTACAATGAGCTGAGGGAAAAAATAATGGAGGTATGGAAGAGAACGCCCTACGCGGCACACTACGTGGACAGGGCTCCTTCTGAGTTCGGGTGATGGGAGAAATAGACAATCATTTTTGTATCACATTTGATATATATTTGTATGACTCGCATAATATCCGAACTATCGAGCGAGAAACTCAGTACGACAAGATATAGGCCATCGAAATACCCACCAAGACTGAGGCTAGAAACAATAGAGAGGATAAGAGAGAAGCTGGACATTTTCACACACATCC
>CAZVPA010000219.1:0-3051 GCA_964628995.1 uncultured Nitrososphaerota archaeon
GACAAAACCCCGAACGATCTCCAGTAATGACCATCGCGAAGTCGTACCAAGTATATCCCTCCCAAGTAGTGACAATGCAAACTCTACATTTAGTGAGCCCTTCTCGGGGATATAGGCCTTAAATAGCGCGCTGGGCTCAAAGTATATTATGACCAATCATCCTCCCTCCTAACATCCTCAATGATCCTGCCAGACGCCACAAATTTTTTTCTCTTCCTCGCTAAATACTTACGAAGCTCCTCCCTACTTCGCCAACGCAACTTTCTTCTGCTAATAAACTCTGTAAGTGCGAACCTAATAACATCACTAATACTCCTGAAGTCTCCAGACTCAACAAACTTCTTCAGCTCCATATACTGGCGTTCCTCAAGCCTAACGGTGATAACCTTCATCGAATACACCTATTGTATTCTAATTATATAATACAATGAATGTATTTAAAAATTCCCCCTAATCCTGCGCAGAAATCTGCGTCGATAATAATTCATGATTATCCTTGCGAGAGCATGAAAGACTTCGGTTAGTCTATTTGCTTCATTTATATGAAGCTCTATATACGGTATCTCGCATCCAATTGTTTCTGAAAGCCTTCTCGCATACTCTCTCGCAGTCTCTATTGGTATCTCTCTTTTTCTCTCTCCAACATTAGATATATCCCCCACTATTGCTACTGGCCATGCCGCTCCAGAATTTCTCCAGAATATTGATATTAAATGTGGTAGTTGTAAGAAACTTTCTTTATCGGTGACATCAAAGAACACAATAGCAGCCCTAGAGCCTCTGCAGTATAGGGATACGGAGGGTAGATCCATTGCGTACGATGCTATATCCCATATTAGAAACTCCAATGAAACAACACCAAATGGAAATAAAAGTCGTCGCGCCGCATATACGAAAAAGTCTGCACCTGTGACCGACCTATAACTAATATGGAACCCACGGCCTATATTCCTAATAAATAGTGATTTTCTATCTGGCCCCAATAGCACGACCTTGACCCTTAGGAGTGGAATACCTATAGCCGCACCTATGCTTCTGAGCACATCTATGTCTAGAATACATCTAGGTATGTCCAGTGTTATCGATTTATGTTCTGGATGGAAAAAAGTTATCGTGCTAGGTCTAATGACGTAGATTCTACCCCTCACGAAGTGTGCTGGAGATAATTCATTGTTAAAGTCATTTATTGCTCTGTGGAGCAAACCTTCGGTGACCCCAATAACCTTTACTTCGTGTCTAGCTAGTCTTCCTCGAATTACTCTTTCGTAGTGTGGAAGCACACTGAGTATATCTTCTGTAAGCTCTGCCACCCTCTCAAAAAAATCTCCCAGTGTTGTAGAGATAATCCTATGTGCCATCGTTGTATCACGTGAACGCATTCTATCCTCCATACTTTGTATGTGTTGATTATAGAGCGCTTCAAGAGAGCGTATTCGTTTTGGTATCACATCCATCGTTCCAGACCTAATACTGTCCAAAACTATATTTGAAACTATTGTTGTTAGGGTTTCAAAGATATTCAAGCCTACAATACTTGGGAAATAGTGAGACAATACCTTATTGAAGATTACTCCGAAAAGTCCAGCATAGAGTTCCTCCTCGTCGTGGAACACTCTATTGAACCTAACAACAATGTCTCCCTGCATCCTTACGGTCAATCCAGAGTATATGTCCTCCCCGAGAACCTCCCATATGTGTTTATCGAAGCCCATTAGTCTCCTAACTAATCCATCCGTGGGTGATTCATACAACAATTTGATGTCTTGCTCAGATATTATTGGTAGGGTATGACAGAACAGATTATAATTATCGTCGAGACCTATAATTGATACATACTTCTCGGTTCCACCCTCAGCTATAATTATTATGTATTCGTTAGTTCTTCTTACTGTGTATGGATACTTTAGCAGTTCTCTGAACAATTCTATATGCTCCCTCTGCGCATTCTTAGCGAAAAAGTCGCAGGCTGCTGATTTATCAGTGAGCAGCAACCGCTCAAGCACATCAAGTTTTTCTTCTGGTGCTATGTTCTCGTCGTTTAGAAGCGGCCCCCCCATAGGTATCTCCCTATTATTATAAAGACATTCATCAACACTTTAAATAGTTCATTGTATTAAGAACCACGGGAAACAACCCGAGACAAGAAATGTTATTTGCTTATTGACCAATGTTCATCCATCGATAGTTCAGTAATGTTCCTCGTATATTTAAAAATTGGATCACTATCAAAATAAATTTATAGCCTCGACATCGACTTCAATAATTTTGGGGAATATAAAAAGACGGCTTCCTAAAGGATGGAAATATCTTGGACTTTACCATAATTGTAATATTGGTTCACCATGCTTCTGTGTATTGTGCCTTCCTGACGAGTAGTGGCACTGATACTACTGGTATTTTTGCCTCTAGCCACCAGTGGTATATTTGTTGTTGCTCCTTGCCTATTAAGGATATGTTCTGTAGCCATCTTATGAGGTTATCGCTTAGTCTTAGTCCTTTTACTGCGTGTTTTATCTCCCCGTCCTTTATGTATAGTACTCCATCCCTTATTATCCCGGAGAAGTCCCCCTTTATGTAGTCTTGGAATCTGATATATGTAACGTTACCCACAAGCAGCCCTTCCTTTATTTCTGATATCATCTCCTGCTCACTACTTTCGCCAGGCTTTATGACTAGGTTCCATGGTTGGGGGAATACCCAGCCAGCATTTCCAGTTAGTTCTGCATTCATTATTGTTGCCGTTATCCTATTATGGAGGAATGTCCTGAATGTCCCGTTCTCAATGATTAGGTTTCTGCGTGTTGGTACTCCCTCTTGATCAAAGATTATTGGGTTAAAACTATCCTTGAAGTGGGGGTCATCGGCTAGGGTGAATTTTTCCGACGCCACCTTTGTTCCCATTTTCTGTACAAATGTGCTGTATCCCGCTATCGCCGCAAACCCCGACGACATCATCCCCACGAAGTTTAGTATTGATGCTACGGCATCTGGGGTAAACACGGTATCATACTCGCCTGCCCTCAGCTTCTTTGGGTTCTTTGATAGTTTCGC
>CAZVPA010000220.1:0-3039 GCA_964628995.1 uncultured Nitrososphaerota archaeon
ACTGATAATAATACTAATCATAGTAGTCATAATACTCGCAAAGCGTAAAAAATCCAAACAATAGTATTCCTTTCCCTCTTTTTGTATACGACGAATCCTAGGTGCTTCTCCAACCTAAACCTTCACTCAATTGATAAGCCAGAGTGAATTATTGAGACGACAATAAAGTTTCCATAGATAAGCCATATACGTCCAAACGCTTCTCAACCAGGCTTTTTCCAGTAATTATAGGCCCCTATACCACATATAACCTCAAGAGATGATACTGGTAATATCCAATGCGAGGAGAATCAGGATTCGGTAGATTCGGAATTAATAACCATATAGACAAAAAGCAGAAATCTCAAAGCCATCAGGCTAAGGAATACTGTGGTCAACTACCACCATAACTCAGCTGATAGACTTGTCGTATTATTTGAGTCAGCTAATAATAAAAAGAAGTATTTACAATGTCATATCTGATCATCCAATCCTTCAAGACCAACATTCCGAAGAAAAAATATGAGGAGGAATACGCATAATAGGACTCTCAGCCAGCCTATACTATTGCCAGGGCCACTAGCTAAGCATGTTCTCTATCTTTTGGATGACAATATCTATATCCTTGAGGCCCAGTACTGAGCTGGAACCCTTTATTGTTTCCGAGAATACTGCCAGTATCTGGCCACGTGTTATTTCGAGCAAGTATTCTAGGTCCTCCCTACTCTTCGCGGTGATTATCTTGTATATCTCCTCGCTTGGACCGACAATCCTGCTGAATCCCTCCATGAGTACCATGTCGAATTCGTATCCCAGAACTCCCTCGAGGACGCTGACAAGCCTTATTGGGTCCATTTCGTGTTGTGTATCGATTATCAGGGCCGTTCTTGATCTTGATATTATTCCCACGGCATCCGCCCCGGACCTCTTAAACCTCCAAGAATCCTTCCCCGGTCTATCTATTTCGAATGACTCATCCATTACATGCTTAAGGACGAGAATCCTATATCTATCCCTAAGCCTTCTGACTATCTCCTCGATTATTGTTGTCTTACCACTATTCTTTCTCCCCAGTACCGCCACTATTATTCTTGCCACTTGAGAACACTTTCACCACAACCCTTTCATCCCCCTTAAGACTTACATTCCTTAGTGTTGAAAGCATCGCCAGTATTGTCTTACTTATGATCTTCTGAACGAATGGGTTTAGGGGGACCTCGGAGCCGTCTATCACCACCCTTAATCTTGGTGGTTCCCGCTCCCTTACCCAGTACTCCCCAGTAGTCGTTATCTCCTTCTTCCATATTGGTGCCTCAATTTTTACCCTATCGATAAGTTCCTCGATCGCGGCTATGGCCTCCGACCTATGCTCAGATGCGCAGACTATGTGTAGGACTTCCTCACCGATATCTGCGTATCCCGTCCTGTGCTCCACAGCCACATCGATTAGTCCATACTTCTCCCTTATTTGTGCTATGAGTTTGCCCAGTACCTCTCTAGCGATGTTTTCTTGGGCCTCGTAGTACAGCCTAGAGACCCTACGTCCCCTACTCTTCTCCCTAACAACACCAATAAATGCGATGATCGCCCCAATGTTTCTGCTTTTCTTTTTTATGCCATCGATGAGTTTTGATATTTCTGATATTTTCTCCCCCACAACAACATCCATTTCTATCCACCAGAACCAAGCGGCATTATGTCTATTATGTCCCCATCCCGTAGATATATGTCTTCTAGCCTATCCAACCTAACCAGCCTGTTGTTTATGCCTATCATTATTCCCCCTTTGATCCCGTCACCATCAAACAGGATATCTGCCTTCTCCCCAATTTCCCCCCTCAACAATTGGAGGAGATCACATAGTGTCTGTGGCTTCTTGTCTATCCTTAGTTCCCTGATCCCAAATTTTTCCCTTATCCATGCATAGAAACGGATTGTGATCATGTCTTTCCCTTGCTGGATCGCTTATGAGTATTCCTCGGATTCGGCAAGCCCAATAATATAGTCAGCTATCTTGTCTGCCGTCCTAACAATCTCATTTACCAGATCCACAACCTTATTTATTGCCTCATCACTTACCTCCTCGATATTTCTCGTCTTCTCAAGTATGTTTTTAAGCTTCGAGAGAACACTCTCCAATTCACCAACAATATCCATACTCATCTTCCACACCAAAACATCCAAATAAAAATAAGTAAAATAGGATACTACATATAGCGGGATCCAAACGCTAGAGATATGACATGCTTCTTCCTGAGAATCCCATAGAACTGGAGTATATTCATCTACCCAGAGCCTTGCGTGATATCCACCTTTATATGTCTACTGATCTTGTCCATGAAATAGTCCATATATCTCATACCGAAGTATTCTGGCGGGAAAACACCCCTATCATGAATAACATCTACCACCATCTCGCTCAGGATAGCATTGGTGAAGCCTGTTGCTTTCGCCATGGCACTCAGACCTATTGATGTGTCATATTCCTCCTCCATGTATGCCTCGAATTTCTTTCCATCCCCCTCAACAATAACATATAGTACTAGCCTATCCCTCATATCTGGCTTATACATCGTCCTTCTGAGGACAGCCACCACTATCTCTTTACAGCTTATCCTATTTCCCCCAATCTCTATCCTATCATTACTCAGTAACCCTATATCCCTGAGAAACCTCATCCTTTCGAGGTGCCTAGGATATCTGAGTGTCTTCTCAGACATATCCCTCGCCCTCACCGTCCTCAATAGTGTCCGTAGACCATCCGTATAGAACCACTCATACTCTATGCCCCTAATCGTGACCCTCCCTATTTTTTCGAGAGGATTAACACTTATTACCCTACCATCACGAATGATCCTCGCGGGCCTCAGATACTCCTCTACAAAATCGCTAATGGACCAATTAACGCTATGAAAGAATGGCTCCTCGGGCCTAATGGGGAGACCACCAACATATATCTCAACCCTATCTACAGACCTAAGCTTACTTGATAAGTATCCCACAAGAATATTCGATACGCCTGGGGCAAACCCAGCATCCGGAACATAGACAACATCATGA
>CAZVPA010000221.1:0-3034 GCA_964628995.1 uncultured Nitrososphaerota archaeon
GTCCTTCCAGCATCTTCGGTATTCTTTCCTTCAATATGGTCATGTTGTCCCAAAAATCTTTTAGGTTTATTTTTCCGTGGTACATTGAATTTAAGAGTTCCTTTAGGCGGTCAATATGTTTTCGGACGCTATCTATGAATCTAATAACGGGAGGCTCTGTTTCCGCAAGTCTTTTCTCGAGCTCGACCTTTTTTCCTTGTAGCTCTCCAAGTTTTCTGACGACAACACTCATGTATGGCTGAAGTTGTCTAAGTCTATCATAGTCGAGCTCCGTTTGTGTCTTCTCAATAAGTTTGGATACCATGGATATTTCATATTCGACTTCCATAAGTTCTTTCGCCGTACGGAGGTATGTGACTATATCTTCCTCTGACACATCTGACACCATCAGTGAAAAATATGGTCAAAGAAATTAAAAAAAGTTGAAAAATGACTATGAAATTACTATCTCCACGGAGTCAACTTTTTTCTTTATGTCTCCCTCAACATCAATAAATACTAACTTGTCAGCGACATATGCGGTCTTGAGGTCGATGGAGAACTCTTCTAGGTCTCTTGGGAGTATTACTTTTCTGATGGGGGCATTAAGGGCGAGGCCTCTTGATTTTTTAGTTTTCCATACCTTTGCATTGGTTTCACGGATAAGTGGAGTAAGATTCAGATACTTCTCATCATATTTCTCTACGCTCGGGAAAGACTCGAGATGGATCGTTCTTCCGTATAGCTCTCGGTAAACATAATCCGTGATGAATGGGGTTACTGGTGCGAGCATTTTTAGTATTGTCCTAAGAACCTTGTGGAGGGTCCACCAAGCAGCCTTCTGTTGAGATTCTGTTCCAGCATTCCCGTAGGCTCTGCCCTTCACGAGCTCTATATAATGATCCGCGAATATATACCAAGTGAAATTCCTAACAAAGTTTACCCCAAAGAAATCAAAATCCTCATATAGTTCAGTGACTTTTTCAAGGGTTCTATTCAGCTCGGCTATGATCCACTTATCGGTTGCGAGGAGTTCTATTTCCTCCTTTCTTGGTTCTGGGAATGCAGAGATAAATCTAGCGATACTATATAGCTTTTGGATGAACTTTGAGGCGGCAGATATGCGATCTTCGGATGCCATTATATCAGATCCAAGCCGTGTTTCGGCGGCACCAGCGAATCGGAGTGCGTCAGCACCATATTTCTCTATAAGGGGTTCTGGATAGATAACATTTCCAAGGCTCTTAGACATCTTTCTTCCTTTTTCATCCAAGACAAGGCCGCTTATCCACACATGTTTGAACGCTGGTTTTTTAGTGAGCTGATATACGCGGAGGAGTGTGTAGAATAGCCATGTGCGGACAATCTCTTTCCCCTGAGGCCGTATGCCAACGATAAAAGCTCTTTTGAATAATTTTTCGTCCCTCAGATACCCACTTATATATAATGCGGTGATACTTGAGTCAACCCACGTGTCGAATGTCCTAGTTTCAGGGATAAACTTTGCTGAGCCACATACAGGACATTTATCTACTGGGGGTGGCTCCTTCCATGGGATATAATATCTACCTTCGGGCGGCAGTATGGGGTGTCCATTCTCGCAATACCAGAGAGGAATTTCAGTACCGTAGTATCGGCGTCGTGATATGGGCCAATCACTTTTTACAGAATTGATCCAGTCTATTAGAATTCTCTTGTTTTTGCTGGGATGGAAAATTATTTGGTCGGCGATTTTTCGAATCTCATCGAGAAATTCGACCTGTTTGAGGTAATACTCTTTCATGGGTATGAATTCTATTGGTGTTTTACATCGCCAACATATGGGGACGCGGTGCTTTATTTTCTCTATCTTGGTTATGAGGCCTTTTTCTTTCAGATCCTCAATTATTCGTTCTCGAGCCTCACGTACGCTGAGTCCCTTATATGGCCCAGCAACATCAGTCATAATACCGTCGGTATTTATCAATATCTTGGGTTTTAAGTTTAGTTCCCTGAAGAGTCTGATGTCTGCCTGGTCGCCGTAGGAACATAGCATCATGGCTCCAGTCCCAAACTCCATACGAGCTTCCTTGTGTGGTATTATTGGCACCGTATGGTTATATATTGGTACTACTACCTTTTTTCCATGGAGATGCGTATATCTCTCATCATTAGGGTTTACTAGAATCGCTCTACACGCTCCAAGGAGTTCTGGCCGGGTAGTGGCAATGACTATATGGTTGTCCTCCCCAGCGATAGCAAACTTTATGTAGACGAATGGGGTGTCCTCCTCCCTATATTCTACTTCCGCATCCGCAATCGTTGTTCTGCATCTAGGACACCAGTTGTTTGGTCTATAATCCTCATATATGAGTCCCTCCCTGAAGATCTTAATGAATGTTGCCTGCGTGAGTGCACGGTACGATGGTGAATCAGTCCTATAAACATCCTCAGGCTTTAGAGAATTATTGCTAAAGCCCAACCGCCTACATAGGTTAAGTATTTCCCTCTCATATTCATCAAGTAGCTTTCGACACAGCTCTATGAACTTCTCCCGTGGATACTCCATCATGCTGATACCATACTTCCTCTCTACCTGGACCTCTATGGGGAGACCATTACGGTCGATACCCATCGGGAACAATACCTCGTAACCCTTCATACGCATATATCTAGCGATGGAATCTATTGAGGAATAATGATAGGCAAAACCAATGTGGGGCTTACCAGACGCATATGGCGGCGGCGTATCTATGGAGAACACGGGCTTTGGTGAATCAACATTGAACCTATATATTCCCTCTCTCTCCCACAGATCTATCAGCTCCAACTCCCACGAAATATCCCATCTCTTGGCTTTAAGCCTAGGCCTAAACCGACCCAACAAAAATCACCAACAAACACAGCAAAAAACAACCAAAAATAGATAATAAGCCCAACAATAATACATACCAACAAAACAGCAAGCAATTAATAGGCGTACTAACCACTACTACAGACATACAGCTATCCACACTATAGACAAACTACTCTGTATCGCTTCGCGATATGAATATACCCCGTAAAAAATATTGCG
>CAZVPA010000222.1:0-3028 GCA_964628995.1 uncultured Nitrososphaerota archaeon
TTGCCATACCAGACCAAACATACTCAAACAATAAAATCAAGCCCCAAAGCACTACCAGAAAACCAGTATTGAGTGTCGTACTCACTATTGCCCCCGCGATAAGCCCCCCAAACATCCTAACCACCAAAAATCCTTTGAGCTCTCCTATCAATAATGAATACGTACCCCTTCTCCCCACCCCTCCCAACACGACCCATAGCCTGAATCAACGCCGATACCATACTGCTCTGCAGATATGCGTCTCTGAGTATGCTAAGACTCATTCCATACTCCTCGCTGTATACTTTCAATATCTCGATTGTTTCCTTGGTAATTTTTGGGTATGGGAGACCGGCCATAATAGCGACCTTATACTCCTTCGGTATTTCTACTCCCTCGGCTATTCTGCCCCTGAATACCGTAACGATAATATCCTCCCCCTTTGGGTTATCGGTTACTGGTGCCTTGAGGAAACGTGCTATTCCTCTAGCCACATCATAGCTTGGGGCGAACACTATTACCTTATGCTGTGTTTGTGCTTTTATCTTCTTTATCAGTATGGCGTACTGCTTATAGGTGTAGATGTTCCTATCACTATGTGATGTGGAGAGTTCTGTCGGCACAAATGTGATTTGCCTATTTGGATTATCCACCAGCCCAAGGATTATATGCATCTCGTGGTCAATGCCTTTGGAGAACAGTATCTCGAAGAATTTTGATGGATACAGCGTGGAACTCATAACTACTAGCTTCTTTAACCCATCAATTCTTTTTCTCACAACATCTATTGGGGTTGGTATTTTAAGGATTTTGCCGTCTGTTTCTCTACCTATACCATCAGCAATACTGTACTGGTAGTAGTGTGATACTGCGACCGCATCCTCTCTCTTCCCTTCTCTCCATAATGCAACAATCAACCTGCCGATGTTTCTACCACCTTTCTCATAGAATTCCTCAACGAACATCCTACCCTTCTCTAGGAGCTTCTTGTCGAACTCCCTATGCATGAGGATGAAATTATGGGCCTCATCAATAATCGCTATGTCGAGGTCTCCGAGGAGGGAGTATAGGTAGGGGTCTGAGAAATATTCGTGGACACCAACAATAACATCTGCTTTTGGGAGTAGTGCCTTAAGCATCAGGTAGGGGCACTTTCCACCGCGAGTAAGTGTGTATATATACCCATGCATGTCTCGGGGGATATTCCCGCGCAGTATTCTCTCCACATCACTATACTTCCTCCTCCTGAGCCTATCACAGTCTATCGCTGGACACAAAAACCTTATCGGGATATCCTCTCCAAGCCTCATAACGCATAGTTCTCTCTTGCTTGGAGTCGGGATTATGAGTAGATCCGCATTTACCTTCTCGCTTATAGACCTAGCAATATTCAGAGCATGCTCAACCTCCCTCCTCGTCCTAAGAAATATTGCCCCCCTCTTACCCATTAATGCGTTCCAGAAGAGGTATGCTATTGCGACGCTAGTCTTCCCAATACCAGCTGGGGCCCTCACCAGAATTAGTTTCTTTTCGGAAAGGAAAATCCTGGCCAACTTCTCCATCTCAGGCGTCTTCCAGGGAATAAGATCGACAAACATTAAATCACCACTATCTGTTCTTCCTTAACCTCTTCAGAATATATACGTGTCCTCCTAATGAGGATTATCAGTATTGGGGGTGCAATGATACTCACAAAATACGCTATCTTCAGCCTAGCCATGGTGTTGTTCTCCAAATTCTCGGTCCCAGCAGGTATCAGGATCTCAAGCGTCGAGTTCCCATACACCACAACCTTACCCACATCACAGTTTGTCACGGTAATCTCCAGCGTGTTGTTTTTCGTGAGATTAACCTCAACAAACTTGGAGACTCCAGACCTATAGATTGATACCTTCACATTGTTTATCCTAATACCTATAGTAGCACTACCATTGAAGTATATTGTTATCCTTACACTGACCGTTCCAACATAGGCAGAGGTAAATGTTGTAATCCTCTTCTCATAGTCTAACGGCGACACAGCAATATCCCCGATACCCAAGTCCTCAAAACTCATAATTATGGTCTGTGTGGTTATGGCAAGAAGTAGAATAAACACTGCTGCCCGCATCATCCCAGCCTCCAGAAAGGCTCAAACGGTCTCTCGGTAATAACAACTCTATCTAAAAGCTTGACCTTCCTGACGATCTTATCTCCAATAATTATGTTTGGGAAATCGAAGCCAAACGCCGTCTTACACACTACTAATGTTCTAGAACGATACCTTATGTGATTCTCAAGCCACCTCCATGCTCTAGGAACATCAAGCACAAGCCAGGAATTCCAAACAGCTACGGCGATTACTAGTGCAGCATGCTGAAGAGTATTTGGTAATCCACTAAAGTCAATATAGCATCTACCACATAGGGGCTCGGAATCCTCAACAATGACCTTCCACTCTCTTAGATCTTTTAGTGGATCAACAATTTTGAACTCAACATCACTCATAATCTCCCTTCTCTCCTCTAAAAAGGCACCAACAATATTATCGGGTCTGATCCTAAGAATACTGGCTAGACCATCAGCAATATTATGAATAACCCTTGGGCTCCTAGGCATGGAAAAACCAGCATACTCCCTAAAATCAAACTTAAGCGGTATCTGATCCCCCCTAAAATCAACCCACAGCACAGGTCCATCCACAATGGCGAGAGCATATGCTGGATCATCAACAGCAACAGGTAGGGAAACATCAACACAAACAATTTCCCCAAACTCTCCAACCCCAACTGGATACGGATCCTTCTCACTATAGACAATCTCGGCAAGAACCCTCAGGTCAAAGTATGCTGATATCGGCTTCTTAACGAGCTTAATCCCAAGCCTTCTAACGGCTCTAATCACCTCCTTATCCCCAACGATCTCGACCACTGCCCTAACAAGGTTATTATCGCTACGATGTCTCCCAAGAACCCTCACCCTTATCCTAGCCCCATACCTCCTTATTGCTGGTAGGTATATCCTTTTTTCCCTTGTGAGTGATTTTGGGTGGATATATAGCCTCTGTATC
>CAZVPA010000223.1:0-3018 GCA_964628995.1 uncultured Nitrososphaerota archaeon
ATGGACATTAAAGACATCATACAGCGAAAACTCGATTCTGACTGCGTGGATGAAGTAATAATCTTCCTAAAAAGCATGTACTCAGCAGATATGCATGAAAAGATAACAGAGCTCATTAGCGATAGGTTGACGAGAAGAATTAGGAATATGAGTCTCAGCGAGCTAATAAAACTGCTGTTTTGGATGCCTAAATATGCTTTCGAGAGAGTATTAGATTTAGCTAAGGATTTGATAAGAAAAAGGTTTTCATCAATGGCATCAGAGCAAATAAGGATATTCCTACTCGCTCTCGGCATCGGGAATCGAACTAAATTGGATATTTTCCTTAAGCGTATGGGGGACATAGCATACCTGGCGGGATTCAAGGATTCTGAGGTTGCAAAATTGCTAAGAACTAAAAAGGAAATCGGTAAAGCTCCAATAAATCTGATCGTTATTTTCCATAGTAGTATTGAGCAACAGGACCGGGAAATGGTCATCTCAACTGTTAAAGAAACATTCAAAGTCAACATCAAAACAGAAGAGCTACCCAGCATGGTTGAAAGTGTTATTGATAGTTTCAATATTAAAGGCATATATCAGGGTCATTACATAGTAGACACACTTAGTGTGTCATACGATGATATATTCTTGTTCGTTGCTCCTTATAAATTACTTGCGGAAGAGGTCTTTATTGAAGAAGACTTCTATAATCCAACATTCGAGGGAGGTGAGGGGATATGTGGTATAGGAGCCATTGTTAGTATACCATCAGAAAAAGCTACAGATAAGAAGGTATACATCTACAACGTAGTAAAACATGAATTGGGGCATGTTTTTGGCTTGGAATATCATTGCGAAGATGATTGCGTAATGGGTGAGCCTCAAGATAAGCCAATGCGGTTCTGCTCAAAATGTCAAAAGATTCTCAAAAAGAAGGGCATCCTAAAAAAGCCATAACTCATGAGTTTTTATAACACTTAATGTCTACTCATATTCTATATTTTTCTTCGCCCAAATCTTAGGCTGCTTTGCTATGTTTTTCTGTATTAGAGTCAATATTTCCAATCTTAATATTAAGAGTAGAGACAATGGTAGACGCCGACCAAAATTTCAACTAGCGGTCTGTCCGGTTTACGCTCAATGAAAAACATTTCATTCCCCCACAAACATATCTATGTTGAAGAATATATCGATTCCTTCGCTTGCTATTTTGCTAATCTCATCTGATGTTAGTTGCCTAATTTTAGTCTGATAGTTCTTTATATATGTTATGAATATATTCAAATCGTTCGCTGGAGTCTTCTCTATAAGTGATAACAGAAAATAGGGGTTATGCGTTGTGATAAAATATTGGTTATGCTTATCCAGTCCTAGATCTCTACTAGAACCCTGGTATAGCTCGGAAACGAATGCACCTCAGGCTCCTCCAAAAGAATGATCGAATCCCTATCCGACTTTGTGGCAACAAGATAAAATATCACTCTCCTCAGCGTGTCGGACACCAGATGGTAAGGAATAGACACAAATATATCCTTCTGCTCATAATACTTTAGCAGCTCAATCTTACTCTCCTGGGGCTTCAAAACAAGCGCAAACCAAAGCTCCTAACGAGATTCGCCACAGGCTCTTTAAGATCCCTCCTAGTCAAAAGCAAAGCCATCAAATTATCGCCATAGGAAGGCCTAAGAGAGTCTACCTCCCTCAATGGAAAACTTGATTGAGGAGCATACTTATACTTTTCAAAAGGTAACTTGTCAGCATTCTCCACGCATCGACATGTTATCCTCAGTAACGCCATCATGAAAAATGTTAAAATATGATTTATGATCCAAATTAATTTAGCTACATGAAAAGTTTTCACAAACCAATTGGATGAGCTTTTCCAAAGGCGCCCTCCATAATCTAAGACATATGTTCACAACCCTAGCAATGAGCACCACTACCAAGTCTACTAAAAATACATCTATATATGTCAAAGTGTAAATATATTAATATAGTAATGTATTACAGTACACTACCGCGGACATCGATGCTTGAAGACATATCAACCGAAATCTTAAACAATAATCCTCCCCCCATAAGAAACAAATGAGTTATAATAATACCTCCTTAATATATAGAAAACCCACTTTTGTCGATATGATATTATTTGGATCATTAAGTGGTTATAAAGCAAATCTACCATATATTTTTGGTGTTTTTGTTGACCAGCAGGTGCGATGCAATCGCATATTCTTGCCTTCAGAGAAGCAAATTTGTGGTGGCCATAAGCCCATTGCTTTCAAGTGTGATATTGATTCTACTTATGTACCTAGAAAACCTCGGGTTTCTCGAAAGCATTATCACATTTGTGATATTTCTCGTGGTAATATGTGTACCCTTCGGCCTATTTATCCCTCTGAAAATTATAAGGAATTTCTCGCAGACCACTTCTGAATATATGGTTTTGGACAGCATCTCTGTCAGAAACGACCTCGGCATCATCTCTATGTTCTGCGGTTCTGAGCTTGGACTAAGCATTCTTATTCCAGGCTTATCCATTAACTTCGCCATGATACCTAGAATAATTATTGCTTGCATTGTCGGCGCGCTGGCTAGTTATAGCCTTTACCGCTTCATTGTTGAACCAGCAAAAAAGCTGGATGAGTACACTTTGATACCCAACGTTAGAAATGGGGATGTGGCTAAGGTCGTTAGTGATTTCTTGGATGCTATCCTCGGAATGTCTATTGTGCCGACATCGCTACATAGGACATTTTATCTAAAACTCGAGCTCTATGAAGACACAATAATGAGGATGGCTAAGTACGAGAAGTCCATTTGGGATCTCTATAATGCTCTCCTTGATGCTTTGGGAGGAAGATCCGCCATGGTTGCGACTAGGAAAGAAGAAATCAGAGAGATCCTTGAGGGAACAGAGAGGGAGAAGCTCCTAGGTATTGTGGTGGTGATGGTAATGCTAATAGTTCTGGGAGCTTTCCTATACGCAATGATAGTACTAGGAATGGAGCTTCACCCCGAAGCATTCCTTGGTCT
>CAZVPA010000224.1:0-2995 GCA_964628995.1 uncultured Nitrososphaerota archaeon
CTTCGGCAGCGGCTTTTTTCGCTTCGGCTTCGGCGGAAATTGTGCTCCAGCCTCTTTCCCACCATTTGCCAACTAGTGTTGCGGCGACAGTGAACATGATGGCGATGAGCCCTATGGATCCTATCGTTGTTGTGTCTGGTGTTCCGGAGATCGCGAGGACCATGCTTATGCCCATTATGAATGCTAGAACCCCAACTAGGACACCCCATTTTGCTGCTGTGCTTTGTGGTGGTGCCACATATTGTCACCTAATACTCAATAATATAAAGAATTGTGACTGCTTTTTATTGTTTATTATTGATGGAGAATGCCTATTGGGGTAGGTTGGTTCATCTCTGGGTTCTAGCGTTTCACCATATGGATTGATAGTGGGTATATTTTTGGGATATGGCTTGGGATATCTCTCCGTACCATGTACCCAGAACCAAATGATAACTAGGGAGGACAATATATTTATAGCTTCTGTGGTCGTATCTATTATTAATAAATCAATCGGTCGGCATAAAGAATTAGATAAAAGATGCCCGGAGTGATGATCCATCAACACCCTCGGTAGTGATTTATGGGCTGCTCATAGGCAACATGGACATCACTTGGATTTTTTCCTCCTAATGAGCTCTCTAAGAAACTCCTGGGGAGATACACCCGCAAACTCAGCAGCTTTTTCGCCAGGAAGAATACCTCCATGGAATAGTTTCACAGCAACACTAAGTCTTTCCCTCATACATAAAGAGTATGAGAGGTTCCTGATATCTTGCATCAAGACATCCCTAAGAGTATCATAAAGCTTTGATAGGAGAAAGAACGGTACGAGGTATATGAGGCATGCAAATATGGAGGAGATGAACACCGACACCAGCTCACTAAGAAACTCCATCAAGACTATGAGCAATAAGTAGATTACATCCCAAGCATACCCAGAGAGGAAAGCACAATATAGCCAGATGGCTAGGATAAAAACAAGAAAATGGTGGGGTCTAGGGACACCATGTCTAATCTCTCTCAGGGTATAGATGACCACAGAGAGGATGGACACAAGCAACACGACAATGAGGAACCTAGAGACGCACTGTAGGAGAACCACAAGAAGCATAGAAAGAACGACAGAACGCGATGAAAAAAGAGAAAACTTGTCTGCTCTGTCATCAGGCAATAGATCCCTATAGACATCCATAAGCACCCTAAGAGAGGCTGAAATATAAAAGAATAACCCAATAGCAAACATACAGTATGGTGCAATAATAATAGTGGCGACATCGGTAGATATCCAGTAAACCCCAGGCCTATCAACTAGGAGTGCGAGACCACACGTAGGTATTCTTATTCGTGGGCCGAAACAAACCCTAACCCATCTTGCTCCCCACACAAGTATCGACGAACCATCCGTGATGAATCCAAAGGCGGCCCCATCGAGCCTGTGGGATATTCCTAAGTATTCTGAGAGCATGTATCTGCGTCCACTAAGTCTTGGTGGCGTCATCGTGAGTGCTTTCAGGTTGAACTCTTTGCTTCGGATACCGTCCTCAGTGTCCTGCAGGACTACTGGTATTATGTATGCGGCCTCGTTACAATCACTATCCATAAGCAGAATAATAATGGCAAACATATTCTCTATAATGCTTCTTCTTGACAATGTTATTGGTGTTTTTGGGTCATATAGAGCCCCCAATTTTGTGTCGGTGTTCACCTGTAGTTTGTCACCAGATATATCAACATCGCCCATATAGAGTTCCCCATACGCCAGCCACCCCGATATATGTATCCTCCAGCCAAATTCGGAACCTATAAAAACTCTCCAGAAGTTGTAGTATAGTAAGAAGACCCTAATTTTCGTTATTTTTGGTGTATTTTGGCCTCCAGGATCCCTAATGGTAAATTCTATGTGTACAGTCAGCTCATATCTGTCCTCCTCAGCCTCATCGAGCTCCAAAACCTGGTTGGTTGTTGGGGAGTCTAGTTGTGTTATTTCTGGGAAGCTCCCCAAGGACTCCGAGACTGTTATGATGTTGTAACCAGTGAGGATCAATGATAGGAGAGCAAAAACGATAAGTGTCCGCGTAAGGTACTTGGTCAGCCCCCGCATGTTGGGCACGTAGGGGAATAACTGGATACTCATTAATTGATGAACAAATTCTATTAATATGTCCACGTGGTGTTGGTCTATACTCATTGTGGTATGTCTGTTGGGATAATCGGCATGTTTCTCAATAATAAATATGGAAAATACTAACTAATGGGTTATATATGCCATTTTCTGCTTCCCGGAAAAAACTGAACTAACGGAGCCATCGCATGTGATCGCTCAAGGTCGAAGTCATCATTGGTGTATATATGGGTTTCTTTGGCTGTATGTCCTTTGCTAAGTGGATTTTTTTGGATAGACCCCCACTATATAATCCTCTGCTGGAGCATATGGAGTGAGTATAGTACTGGGCTACACATAGGGCTTATGGTGACGTCTCTATACGCACTATAAATGATCCAAACGAGTTATTGCTAAATGATGGATAGGATTTTGCTTCATAACTGGGCATTATCCCGATTCACTACGCTGGAAGTCGGAATAGTCTTGAGAGAGTATATGTGGCTTCCTTGGGATGTGGAGCATTTATGATGGCGTGTTTTTATATGAGATATTATCGTTATTATTTGGGGTTTTATTCGCTATAGTGATTCAATATGAGAAGAATCTATGTCATAGATCAGTCTGGCATGATTATTGGTTGTTACCCCCCAGAGGAGAAGGCAGAGTTTGTCGGTAGCCTTGTTCATGCCTTATCGATGTTTTCTAGGGAAATTCTAAAAATGGAGATTTCCGAAGTCAGAATGGGGCACTACTATATGCTACTGGGAAATACAAGGCAAAATTTGAGGATAGCTGTGATATCCCCAGTGAGGGAGAAACGTCTCTTGGAGAGAGCTATAAACGAGATTGGTAGTGCGTTTAAGGATGTTGAAATAACTCCTGGGCTAGTCATGGATGACACTATTAGGC
>CAZVPA010000225.1:0-2968 GCA_964628995.1 uncultured Nitrososphaerota archaeon
ACCATACCTGTGTCAATGGGGGGATCCTCGCTTGATTAGTCGTATTATATGGGTGTTACTACCCATAAAAGGCTCCCCCCACCATCTCAGCTGATCTGAGACACGTTTTAGGCCAGAAAAGACTAGAAGAAATATGAAATAAAGCCATTTTGGCATATGTTATTATATTTGCAAGATTATTCCTTACAATATGAATTATGATATTATCATGAAGGATATTGGTGTGAATCGTGTATATCCTAGCAATTACTCCATCACCTAAACCGGATGTCAACTATACTGTAGGCATTGTTGATCATGGAGTACTTGATAAATCAGTTATATCAGTTATTATGCCCGTATATAATGTTTCGGGGATTGTACAGAGATCCATTAGAGTTGTTGAGAGTATAATGAAGAAGCATGGATACAAATATGAGATTATAGTAGTAGATGATGGTAGCGTAGACGATACATATTATCATGCCTTGAAAGCATCCCATAATCCCAATATAAGAGTCTATAGGTTACCTAGGAACATGGGTAAAGGCTTTGCACTTCTATATGGTTTCAAGAAGAGTAAAGGAGACATAATAGTATTCTTCGATGGAGATTTAGATATACACCCCTACCAGATAATCCTCCTAATAAACACTTTGAAACATAATAATGCAGATGTAGTTATTACATGCAAATGGCACCCAGAATCAAGAACCATAGCATCACTACCAAGGAAATTCCTAAGCAGATCCTTCTACGCCCTAACAAGACTACTATTAGGATTAAGAGTAAATGATACACAAACAGGAGCAAAAGCATTTAAGCGAGAAGTACTCGAAGATATAGTAGACGGGCTAACAGTAAAGAGATATGCTTTCGACGTAGAACTATTAACAGCAGTAACAGCTGGGAAATATAGGATAATAGAAGTACCAGCACTAGGAAAGATAAAACTAACATCAAAATTCAAAATCCAGGAAATAATAAAGATGCTCATAGACCTATTAGCAATAACCTATAGGCACAGGATAAAAAAGCAATACAGTAGTATTAAAAATAAAAAGTAGTATATGGTGGTGAGATGGAGACCCTAAGGATCCTCTGGTTGAACTGGCGATGTATCAAGCACCCATTAGCAGGTGGGGCAGAAGTATACACGCATGAGATTGCAAAAAGGCTTACTAAAATGGGTCATGAGGTGATCCTTGTAACTTCCAGACCAGAGGATCTACCAAGGGAGGAAGTGATCGACAAGTACCATGTTATTAGAAGTGGCGGTAAGTACACGGTGTATCTACATGCTAAGAAAATATACCACAACCTTAAGAGGGAGGGGTGGAGACCAGATATAGTTGTTGATGAAGTAAATACCATACCTTTTCTAACACCCAAATACGCTAGGGAACCCATCGTAATGCTCATACACCAACTATGCAAAGAATGCTGGAGCTACGCAATACATCCCATAATCCAGCCTTTCGGGTGGTGGTTGGAGAAAAAGCTCCACAGAGTCTATATAGATGCGGCGAGGAAAGGCATCCTCAAATCCATCATCACAGTCTCCGAAAGCACAAAGCAGGATCTAGTAGAGCTAGGATATTCGGAAAACCTGGTACACATAGTCTACAACGGCCTAAACTGGAACCCTCGGAAGGATCGTGGAGAAATCTGCGAAGATAGGGAAGACTTAGTTGTCTACATAGGTAGAATAACTCCCTACAAGAGACTCGAAGACCTCATAAAAGCGTGGAGAATAGTGGAACGGGAGAACAATAGTGTGAAGCTAGTAATAGCTGGGAGAGCCGAGCCAAAATACCTAAGGAGACTCATAAGGTTGAAGGAGAAACTAAAACTGAGAAGAATAGAGCTCAAAACAAACATCCCAGAAGATGAAAAGAGGTGTATATTAGCGAAAGCAAAAGTATTAGCATACACATCAATGAGAGAGGGGTGGGGGCAAACAGTACTAGAGGCCAACGCCTACGGAATACCAGCAATAGGATATGATGTGCCCGGTCTGAGGGACTCGATAAGACATATGAAAACGGGTATACTAGTGCCCCATGAAGATGTAAAAGCATTAGCAAAGGTGATAATCAAGCTGATAGAAGACCAAGAACTATGGAGAAAATTAGCAAAAAATGCCTTAAACTGGGCAAAACAATTCACCTGGGACAAAAGTACAGAGAAATTTATGAAAGTGTTATCGGGGATTCTTTTAAGGGGGCATAGAGTATGCTAAGATATTTCTAAGATGTTTTTGAAAAGAATTTAAAGGAAGGTGTTTAGTAAATAAAAAGGTGGAGGAGGCTTTATTTCATATTTCTTCTGCCCCTTGTCCAAATATAAGCCTTTCCAAAGCTTTCTTAGACCTTCAGAAGACCTCTAACGACGCATCTAGCGACATTATACGTCATAGCAAGAACCAATACATCAATCTCAGCCGCCTTATCGCCTCTCGACCGGTGCGTTAATATGATGTCGATATGTCCAAAACGGATCAATACTAGTCATGGAGACAAATAATGACTAGAGCGATCACCTCACATAGTCTATTCTCTCCAAAATCAAAAGCGGTTTGCCGAGACCTAACCCTACCTTGGCAAACTGGAGGCACGGGCTCGAAGCCCATATGCGAAATCTCGCCGGGTTAGGCCATGGTTAGTCTGAATGTACGAGCTCTAAGGCTCAGCCTAACTCCAACCAAAAATGGCAAACCGCCAAAGAATAGACAAATTATTAAGAACATAAATCTATCGTCTCAACTCATATTAACGCAACATGCGAGCCTCTGAAAAGAGCGCGGTGTCTGGTGCGTTAATATGATGTCGATATGTCCAAAACGGATCAATACTAGTCATGGAGACAAATAATGACTAGAGCGATCACCTCACATAGTCTATTCTCTCCAAAATCAAAAGCGGTTTGCCGAGACCTAACCCTACCTTGGCAAACTGGAGGCACGGGCTCGAAGCCCATATGCGAAATC
>CAZVPA010000226.1:0-2935 GCA_964628995.1 uncultured Nitrososphaerota archaeon
TGTTTCTACTATATCTTCCTTCAGCGGCTCTTTGAAAGGATTCGTATTTTCTTATCCCCTCGAAGTTTATGGTTATCTTATTACCCAGAATATTACTGAGAAGTCTTGCGGGAGCTAATTTATTGCTTTTGCAACACCATCGCCAATCCATTCCAGGATAACCTAATTTTTTAACACCATCCCAGAAACGAGACTCTGGAACAATTGCGACAGCTGCATGGTCACTTAATATGACTTTGGTATCATTATACATACTCTCTACGGGGGCATCATTGTAAATCTTTCTTATCTTGTTGATGACCGATAAAGCATACTCAGTGGTCTGGGGCATTTCGATACCCGTATCGATGAAAAGTACTATGAAATCGACATTTGAACGGATGACAAGCTCCAAGGTTGCAATGCTATCTTTTCCACCGCTAAACGATACACCCACGAACTCACTCTCATGTCTCTTAACAATACCTCTTATGAAACCTATAGCCTCTTTCTCTAAAACCTTTAAACGATTCTGGTTGCAGTAAACAATATAAAGCCAATAATTCTCGATCCCTTTTGGAAAAAGTTTGAATGGGTCATAATTAGAATCAGAAAGCTGAGAAGATTCATTCGTAAAAGACATACTGTTTATGAACTGAGCAACTTTTTCATCAAGTACGCTTCGAGCCGCGAAAATTCTCTCAAGTATCCCGATCAAGCATTCAAAATCCATTTGCAAACCAAACTTACTCTTGCCCTTAATTACCGCTCCTCTCTTAAGATCTGGTACAGCATCAGAATTCACTAAAGCGCGACCAACACCAACTAAGTATCCGCTTTCAGAGAAAATAAGTACGTAGTCTCCCACTCTGAACTTTGAATAAGAGATTATCCCTGGTGCTAAAACGTTATATCCCTCAGCAATTTTCTCACCCGCAACCTTATCCACGATAACATGTCTAAAACGCTTAACAGCTTTCCAAAAATCATTAAGTCGCCAAGCTAAATATGCAAACAAGATTTGAGCTCCTTCAGAAGACGGAACAAATTCAAAATCCCAATCCTCGGGCACAAACCTAACAGAACCAAGCACGTAACCATCACTAATAACTTCGTCCATCCTATCAATATATCCCACATGGTTAAGAAGAATTGGATGAGAGAAAAAATCCGCAAGTCCAAACGCAAGCTTATTCACAGCTTCCTTAACCACACGATAATCGTAATTAAAACCAGGACGCACATCACCAGGCGGAGTAATATTAACTTTCACAGCACCAGATCCACAGCACCCACATTTCTCAGAGACTAAGGGAACATTACAGGATGTACACCAATATAATCTAATCTTACCCAAGTAAGGAGCCGATACCATTCAAACCCCAACACACTAACACTTTGAATCTTAACTTATCCGCACAAGGAAATATTAATCATTGCGAAAAATATTGGTTTAATATGACTTATTGGCGCTTGGTTTCTTACTGCTAAGTTGCGGTGTATTCGTTTTTTAGTTGGCTTATTGTATAGTTGAATGATGCTAGGTTTTGTTTCCGTATTATTACGAGGATGTTCTCTTGCTTTATAAATCGGTCATCGAGAGTATTGTTTCAGTGTTTTTTAGTATGGTGGATTTCTTTGGAGAGAGATGATTTAGATATGATAATTGAGACTTTGTCTGAGATTGAGAAGTCTGTTGTTAATGGTAATGCACCGTTTATTAATTATCAGGGGGAATCTGAGGAGGATTTGATTAATAAGATTCCTACGGTTAGGATAATAGGTGTTGGTGGGGCCGGTAATAATACTGTAACTTACTTAAATGAGGTAGGTATTGAGCACGTGGAGACCATTGCTGTTAATACTGATGCTCAACAACTGTTGCGGGCGAAGGCTCATAAAAAAGTGTTATTGGGTGAGAAGCTCTGTAAGGGTTTTGGTGCTGGAACAGATCCTAAGGTTGGTGAAGCGGCAGCATTGGAGAGTAAGGATAAGATAAGGAAAATTTTGGAGGGCACTGATTTACTATTTATTACATGTGGATTAGGTGGTGGCACTGGAAGTGGTGCTGCTCCAGTTATTGCTCAGATTGCTAGGGATATGAATATACTCACGGTTACTATCTGTACACTTCCTTTTACTGTTGAAGGTCCTAAGAAAATGGAGATAGCCGCTGAAGCATTGAAGAAACTGATCAATATCTCTAATACGACAATAATTATCCCCAATGATAAATTGTTAGAAACGTTGCCTAAGGCTACATTAAGAGCCGCGTTTAGAGCTGTTGATGATGTTCTTGTTAAAGCGTTGATTGGGATTTCAGATCTAACAACGAAGGTGGGTTTGGTTAACCTAGAGTTCTCGGATGTTGCGAGAGTTCTAAGCGCTGGAGGAACAGCTGTTATTGGAATTGGAGAAGCGAGCACTGAGGACGAGAATAGGGCTGAGAAAGCAGTAATAAATGCATTACGTAATCCGTTACTAGATGTGCCCTTAGAAACTGCGAGGATGGCGTTAATAAATATCACGAGTGGAGACGATATCACCATGGAGGAGACTGCGACAGTAATAGATGCAGTAACAAGAATAATGAAAAACCACGAAGTGGTAAAATGGGGTATCATATTAGAGGACGATATGAAAGGGATCATAAGAGCAACCATAATGATGGCAGGTATCGAACTCCCCTACCTAGATGAAGAGGGAAACCTAATTTACCCAGCAATAAGAAGAAAATCCTACAAAGACGACATCCTCAGGAAGATAGAAGAAGAATTCGGAATGAAGCTAGAAGTATTGGAATGAGAAGGGATCAGTATCCAGGGGAGCTTACCTCATCCCAACCAGTCGGCTCCTGGCTGTATCAATCATCTCCCAAACAAGATATAATACCCTTGTAAAAATATAAAACCTAAACCATATTAACACGACACCTTCCTTCTTCTCCACATATATA
>CAZVPA010000227.1:0-1067 GCA_964628995.1 uncultured Nitrososphaerota archaeon
TAAGTCCAATGCTCAGAACGGAATATACCGCTATATCCTTAAATCTCCCCATACTGAATCACCAATAGAATAGAAATCAATCATCATATTTAAATATATCGGAATTCGAGGTATATCATAATTAGAGGTATCAGCTAGATTCGCAGTAGATAATCAACAAACAACATAAAGAGGGCGCTCAGAGAATGGGTGATATGCTATTTCTAATCATCTGAGAAAAACATAGTCTCATCAAAGAGAAAAAATACCTTCAGAAGAAAAACAAAACTCTGATTACAGGTAATAGGTGCAAAAAGAGATCATTCGTCAGTGTTGATTAGAGAAGAGCTTATAAGACAATATCGATATTTTGTCTGTGGAGAATCCAGCCTTATACTACGCTTCTGTGACTCCTTGGCTTAATTTGTTGGCGATCTTTCGATTGTTAAGACTTTAGTATTGACGAAGAGTTTATCGCTTACCATCCTAGGACGTATCTCGCTATGCTATATTTTGTGGTAGGACCTAGAAGGTTTCTCCCATTTGATTGATGCTAGGAATAATGGTACCTCCTTCTCTTTTAGTAGGAATATGTCTTTGAGGCGCCTTGGTTTCCTCCATTTCTTCGGCCCCCATTTGACTTCGAAGCCTATGTATCTGTTCTCAAGAACACCGATTATGTCCACTTCTGTCCTGTTTCTCCAGTAGTAGACATCGCACATTCTCATCACGTGTCCAAGTACCGTTGATTCGACGACCTGCTCCTCATATACCTCTGTTCTTGCATAGTGAGCTAGGACTCTATACATGAAGGGATCTATTATATGTACTTTCTTGTTCTTCCTATAGTAGACTCTTCTACCCACAGGGTCGTATATGTGAAGTACCTTTGCTACAAGCATATCTTCGAGGGTTTCGATATATGATCTAATCGTGTTAGGAGAGTTAACTGAGGTCTCATTGGCTATGTGGAGCCAGCTAATTGGATTCAGTCTTAACTTTATAATAACGACTATGATCTCCTTCATGTACTTGTCGCTTTTCCCAAGTTTTGCACAGTCATTTTTCAGCCAGTCTAAGTACACCTT
>CAZVPA010000227.1:1077-2862 GCA_964628995.1 uncultured Nitrososphaerota archaeon
AAACTCGCCCTGCTTTACAGCGATTCCAGTAAGAATCCTTACAAATTTTGAGAAGTCTAGTGGGTACATAACTATCTCTTTACCATTTCCTCTCCTGCCTGGGAATCTTTCCCTCTCCTTCAGAACTTCGATGCTTACTGAGCCTGATATGAGGATAATGTCATTCTTAAAAACATTTCTGTCGATTCTAGGTTTTATTGCTCGCCACCACCCCTCAACATATGTTATCTCATCAAGGATTATATAGGAGCTCCTAATCCCCCACTCTCTTCTAGCACTGAGGTAGGTATCTATAATCTCTCCAAGCTCCCTATAGTCACTCACCTCATCACAGGGCAAATAGAATATCGCTTGGGGCTTGAGTTTTCCTATCAGTCTAAGGTGAATGAATAACATTATTGACATAGTTTTTCCAACTTGTCGAGGCCCCACCAGAAAATTTAGTGCAAAGGGCTTGGAATAGAATTTATCAATAATTCTTGGAACCCAACGAATCTGATAAGTTTTCCACTCAACGTACTTAGGATGCTCTTCACCAAACCACCAGGGGTTGTGTTCCTCCATAAAGACGCCTTTTTCAATAATAATGCAAAATAATATTTAAGTAATTTGCAATATAAATGCAAAATAATGAGAATTCAGAACTCATATTGAGAAAAAGAACCCCTTAGCTATCCGCCAAATTAGTAGAGTATTCTAAAAGTGGGCACTCACTTAAATCTAACTACTTCATAATGGGCAGACTCTACTTCGATATTCTTCCAATAGTATCAATACATATTTATGGGCTGTAATTCATCCTGTGAATGTTACAGGCAGTATCAATATTTCTCTGAAAAATAGAATTAACGGACATACCAGTAGTTGTAGTATTTTCTCTACCAAAATGATTCGTTCATTAGAATCTATATGGATTCTTTTTTATCTTCTTATTTATTAATTGCAAGATTTGAGTTAGATGGTGAACTTACTTGCAGACTGTGGTGAGAGTATCAAGCAAAGGTCAGATAGTTATTCCGAAGAGAATTAGGGAGAAGCTGGGTATACGTCGAAATTCTATTTTGAGGCTTAGAGTTGTCGGAAAAAAGATAATTTTAGAGCCGGCCTCCGAGCCTCCACCTGACATCTTTGTTGAGGCTGGTGAGAAAATTGTTGATGAGATCCTAGAGGAAGTAAAGAATGATGAAAAAGTGCGTCGCTTACTAAGGGATCTTGGTATTGAAGACTAAAATTGTGATTGATACAAGTGTTGTTATAGAGTATATAGATAGGGCAGGGCCATGGCATAGGCTCGCTAGAGCTATATTTAATAGAATCGTGAGAGGACAAATAATAGCATATATCCCAGCGATAATCCTATCAGAGGTTCTCTATGTTGCGAGAAAAATATATGGGAAAGTAGGGCTTTTAAACCCGAAGGACAAGGCAGTTAGGCTTGTCAGATGGCTATACCAGCATCCGAACATAAGAGTTGTTGGGAGGAATCTAAGATTGATAGTACTGGCTGGATTGATTAAAACAAAGTACCATTTAGCAATGTCAGATTGTTATGTGCTAGCACTAGCAAAGCTTTTAAAGGCAAAACCACTGTTTAGGAAGAAAGAGAAGGAAATGATGAAACATATGAATATATTAAGAAGACTCTACGAAATAGTATTTCTAGAGGATTACTGAGCGAGCGATATATTTCATGTATCCAATTTTTATAGTGCTTCTGAAGCCTACTTTTTCTGGATAGTTCTAATACTTTCTATTAGGTTATCTACAACCTCACTGAATTTTTTG
>CAZVPA010000228.1:0-2856 GCA_964628995.1 uncultured Nitrososphaerota archaeon
TCAGGTACCCTGTCCTCTCACTAATATTCTTCATGTTACTACCAAAATTCTATACGATCGCTGGCTCAATAATGTTCATAGTTCTCAAGCTGAAGGGCGCATTGGAGTTTGAGTAGGTGCTTCGTCTCTACCAGGCAGATCACTATTTGGTCCGATCTTGTTACTTCCAGGTCTATAGTTTAGTTCCACACCGATATGATCCCTCTAGAATCCAAATGTTTGTTATCCAATACATTCATATCTAAGATTTGGGTGAGAAGACTCTTTATATTTGCCAAAAATATTATTCTATAGGGGTGTAAGTTACTTACAGGGGTGTAAGTTGTTATTTGATATTAGACCAAAAACGAGGATTGATGACTTATATGATAGAGAGAAAGAACTCAGAATGCTGGATGAGTCCATAGAGAGGCACGAACCCGTTATTGTTGTCCTAGGCATACGCAGGGTTGGTAAGACATCACTCGTGCGTGTATATCTGAATTCCAGAAAAGTCCCACATATATGGATAGATCTGAGATCCGCCCTAGTGGATGAACAGTATGTTGATGTCCAAGAGGTTACACGGCAACTAGAGGAGGGACTCAGCAAGCTATTACCAAAATATAGAAAACTTGGGGAGAAGCTTAGGAGCATATCGGGCATAAGTATTCTAGGCCTCTCAGTTAGTTTCTCTGGCGTGGCTAAGCAAAGTACGATCATCTCGATACTGGAGACATTGAATGGAACAATAAGGGATAAGGTCGCAATAGTGCTTGATGAGGCACAATATCTTAGGCTCCTAAGACAGATAAATTTCCTGAACATAATGGCCTACACATACGATAACCTACATAATGTAAGTTTCATATTGACTGGTTCAGAGGTGGGATTACTGGAGGATTACCTCAGGCTTGACGATCCCAAATCACCACTCTATGGCAGACTCGTAAGGATAATAACGGTACCGAGATTTACGAGAGAACAAGCGATAGACTTCCTCATCAAGGGGTTTAAGGAGTTTAATATAACACCGAGCATGGAACACATAGAGAGAATAGTTGATTACTTAGACGGGATAGTGGGGTGGTTGGCACTTTATGGTTATATGGTAGTGACCGAGAAAAACCCAGAATTGTCTCCCGATATGTTCACAGAAAAAGCATTCAAGTTGATTAGATCGGAGCTCAGCAAGATAATGAAGAGATCCAAATACTATGGGCTGATACTTAAGGCAATAGCGATGGGAAACACCACATGGTCCGAGATAAAGGAATATCTGGAATATAGGCTGAGAAAACAGATAAATGACTCAACACTATACCGATATCTCAAAAAACTGGAGAAATTATCGATAATCAGGAAAACAGAGAGGGGGCGTCACACATACTATGGATTCGAGGATAACCTAGTGAGGGACTATGCAAAAAAGCTAAGGATATAATGTGGGGATCAGTATACAGCACGGTATTGATTCAGGAGACGCTGGCCATATGTGGGTCGCATAGGTATATTTATGGTTGACGGCTCTCCATAATGTCCAAATAATAGGCTTAGGGTACCAATTTATCCTATATTTATAGTTTTCATAGTATAATTAGAAAACCTAGGTGGTTTCGCTGGGTGCATATAATTCTAGGGATATGAAATACATCATGCATGTTGAGCGGGGAACATTGAAGTCTTGGTTCCGAAGATATATTTGTTATCTGCATCTTATAGCAGACAGCCTATATACGTTTTCAACAACGAGACGGTCAAGAAGTCTGAATATCCAGTTCACACCTGTTGAAACAGAATATACATTTATCCAAGATAGGGTCTGTCTCATCACGAGGGATATAATAAACTGGATAGAAGGTAGAAGAATTACATATTTCGTGGATAATGATGAGGGGGAGGGCAATACAGCAGTTATGATCATTGGGAGGAAAAGCCTAGGGCTTAATGTATACTATACCCACTTTTTTTATGGGTATCGGCTCACGATTCGAACTTCTGAAAATATTAGGCTCCGACAGAAAACTCCTAATATTGGGCACATTTAGGCCACACCACATAATCAATATTATGTATAGTGCTAGAGCCATCATGGAACTGCTTGATATTAACAAGGAGCTGATGGCTCCGAGGCAATATGAGCAACTCTTAGATACCGCATTAACATTAGAGAAATATCGGAAAAAGTTCCAAGCCCCTACTGCGCGGTCTCACATAAGGCGTCTTCTGGAAAGATACTATGATAAACACCAAGACATAATAGAGGACTCTTTGAAAGAGATAATGAACAGAGCGAAAAACGGCATATACCTGAATAGTCTCCAACGTATTATTATGAGAAGAATACCCAGAAAAACTAGGAACATGAATACATTCTTCCAGATAAGGCATACATTTGGAGTAGAATATCCCGTCGGTAGCTATTGGGTATATCCCTTCAGATTTGGGTTGAGAATATGCTTCTGCATGCCATTATTACAGGATGAAACATTGAGGCGGTTCCTTACACTTATCTCGAAAATACTGTCAGGGAATCTGACCCCGCGGGATGTAAAGGATCTGGACTGGGCCTATACCACCGTCACATTCTCTGAGCTACTACAGAATCCCATAATACCTAATGGTGTAAGAATTGTTCATCTAACGGAATGTATCGAGCATTTCGAATTATCACACCTGAAAATTGAAAAAAATATGATAAAGATGAGGATAAATTATCATTATAACTATGTAAAGCTCCCTCCGTTGGAGAGTAGTGAATATCTAAAACAACTCCTAGTGGGTTGCCAGAAGATAGTATCCATACTGCACCCATTCACCAAGAGTGAGAAAGCATCAGAAAGACTTTTGGAGATCTATGATGAGGTCTCACGAGAG
>CAZVPA010000229.1:0-2856 GCA_964628995.1 uncultured Nitrososphaerota archaeon
TCTGTAGGCAGAAGACATTGGCTTTGTTGGTAATATTTGGTATACTTGCTGGCTTTATTGGTGGTTTTTCTGCGGTGGCCATAATCACTATCACTAGCTGGAACAACATGGTGTTGTGGGGTATACTGGGTGCTATAGTTTCTGCGAGTATTGGGTTTGCTATTGGGGATGAAATAGGGCTCAGGACAGGTATTTGTAGGAGAATGATTGAGGAATGGAGAAGACTTATAGATGATGTATTTATGTCCATCGAGAAGGAATTGATGACGTTAGGCGTGGGTGTAGACCTTGGGGATACAAGAGAGTTTGTTTCTTCGATAGTTATGCCGAGAAGAATTAGTGTTGTCATTGAGACATTAGTAACAGTACTAGCGGATATCGTATATCCCGCAGTGGAAATCCTGAGCCGCATGGAGGGAGGGGGTATTCCTGATGAAAAAATGCTGGAGATCAGGAATACAGCACGAGAGTTTATCTCGACTTTGGAGGAATTTAGGGCTGTATATAATGAAGTTACTAGGGTCGGCATCAGGAATAGTAGGATCATAAGATCAAGAAAGGAACAGCTAGAACTGATGGAACGATTGTTGGTTAAAAAGTAGGGTTTATTAGCAATATTGGTATTACTGGTGATGCCGCTGGACTGGAGTGAAATAAGGGAGCACTTCCCGGCACTCTCCGAGATTACGTATCTAAATACGGCCTCGGTCGGATTGCTGAGTAGGGAGACAATATCCACAGTAATGTGGTTTATCTCGGAGAGGAAGTATGGTGGTCTAAAGTGGAGGGAGTGGTATAGGGTCATCGATGATGAACTAAGGGGGAGGGTGGCGAGACTCATAAATGCCGATCCAATGGAGATAGGTTTTGTCCAGAATACATCGATGGGGCTGAACATCATTGCGAACAGCATAAAATGGGAGCGGGGGCAGAACATAGTACTTACAGACTTAGAGTTCCCAACAAATCTATTCCCATGGCAGGTAATCGCGAAGAGATATAGGCTTGAGATAAGATATGTAAAGAATAGAAACGGAATACTGCGCTTAGAGGACTTCGTTGCGAACGTCGATGAGAATACTAGGGCGATCATTGTTTCATGGGTAGAGTTCTCCAATGGATTTGTCAATGACTTAGCTGGGCTCTCAAGATTGGCTGAGGAGCATGGTTCCTACATGATTGTCGATGGCATCCAGGGTGTTGGAGTAATCCCGCTAGATGTCAGGAAAACAAAAATAGATTTCCTTGTGTCTGGGTTCCAGAAATGGTTGCTTGGCATAGGGGGAGGCTTCATGTTCGTGAGAAGAGAAATCCTTGATGAGCTATTGATCACATTTGCTGGTTGGTTGGGGGACAAAAACCCCTTCGATTTTGGCTTCAGGGAGTTTAGACCTGCCGACTCAGCCCGTAGATTTGAGCTTGGAACCCCAAGCTTCTGTGACTTCCTAGCGGCAAATTCCGCGGTTAGCCTAATACTGGAAATAGGTATAGAGAACATACATAGAAGAGCCCTAGAACTCAAGGGATACCTAATAAAGCGTACTGATGAAACAACAGGCATAAGCATCGCAGGCCCAAGGAAGTCGGAATCCCCAATAACACTAATCAAGGTAAAGAACGCCCAGAAAATCATAGGGAAGCTAATAGAGAGGAATATTATTGTGTCATATAGGGCGGGCGGCATAAGAGTATCACCCCATTTCTATAACAATAGAGAAGATATCGATAGGCTCATATTAGGCTTGGGAAGCAAAGAATAGTAGGGATACGACATAAGTAGATCAAAATTGTTCTAGAATACTAGTACTTATTGAACCCTTATTCTAGAGGAATCAAACTATGTTAATCGATCGTTTCTCCAGTGGCTTCCCTATATAGTCTTATACATGCTTCAAGGATTTCCCTGGCGTAGGTGTAGGCCAACTCCGCATCATATCTGCTGTAGAGTCTTTCAGGCGGTATACCCATCTCCTCATCACCATACATACTGGGTTCCCGCTCTCTCCTGAGTTGTCTGGATATTGCGGCATATCTATCAATGTTTCTACGGAACCATTCGGGGAATCTATCTCTATGTCTACGTAAAATAGGGCCTACGTCATGCCATCTTGGTGGTTCTATACCCACAAGCCTTAGTATTCCCTTCAGGGCCAATTCTACAGCTTCTTGTGCCTGTCTTATTGCGTAGGCATAATTATGGGTCTCTATGGCTCTCTCAACCGTGGTGATGCGTGTTAGTGCCTGTCTTATGTATGATCTCGCCATCTCCCTGTTATTCAATAGAGATTACCTCACCAAACTTATAGTCTGGCTTCAGATCCCATATCCATTTCCTCCCAATTTTTATTCTTTTTGCCCCCATCTCCCTAAGCCTGCTCTTTAGCCTCTCAAGGATCCGCTTGAAGAACCCATCCTTGTCGTAGAGTATTATCGCATCCTCCACCATATCGAGATAGAGTGGAGAGATACGCCTGGCTTCTTCTGGGGTTTTAAGTATTGGTGAAAAATCGTGGTAATAGCCACTATCCCATAGACGCGATATTTCATCTCCCAATCTTCCCTCTATCTCCATAAAAATTTTTTGCCTCTCAAGGCGAGAGGCCGGCAAACCATCAACAATAATCAGTATGTCGATGTCTGAGTCCTCACGCCAGTCTCCTCGAGCTATCGAACCATACAAAACCACAGAGTAGAGCCGCTCCCCAAAGGATCTTTGGAGCTCAAGTAACAAGCCGGTGATAAGCCTATGTAGGTGCTTAGGTATCCTATCAAAGTTATCAGTATTCACTTCCAGCATCATCACCCATTCTTAATGATATCAATGAGGGCCATTAATTCAATAATAATATGGGAATA
>CAZVPA010000230.1:0-2832 GCA_964628995.1 uncultured Nitrososphaerota archaeon
GCGAAATATGCCCCAAAACCCTCAACCCAAGCCGTCTGCTCATCGGTATGAGCACTCCAATCAAAGCCTGAGGAGGATGGAAGCACAGAGTATTGTTGTAAGAGAAACTTAGCGTATTCCTTTAACACCAATGACATATCCTCCCAATCCCTACCCGACGCATACCCAGATACATAGAGCTTTCCTGTGTTCACATCATAATGTGTTGTGGCATAGGCATCACTAAACTCTACATATATCTTGGGTGGTGTTATCCCTACAGCCGACTGCATAAATCGAGCCGCTTGCTGGATATACCAGAGTATCTGAGCAGCGCCAGCTGGATCAGGATTACTAATCGTGTATGGAAAAGAAATTATATTCCTTGCATGAAATCCTTCCTCAAGAACGTATCTGACTATCCAGCCATCAGAAGCCTTCACGAGTTTATCCTCCGTTCCGCTATTTCCTTGATCACCATCGGCTCCCTCATCATTGTAGAGACCATCACCATCGTCATCATCAAGGTATATACTCACAGCTACGCCGTCCCCAGTCTCATCCTTATCATCAGGCATCTCCGCCCAGTATGTTGACCCACTCCTCTGTATTACCGCGTAGGGAGTATCCAAGAAGAACTTTAGCCATATGTCTTGTGTCCCATACGCCCCTAACCATCCATCCTGACTGCTCCCTGTCCACTCGAAGTATCCAGAGGAATCCGTTGATACGGAACCAAGCTGATCCTTAGTTCCGTCGCCATCAATCTCCCATATCTCGACAATAACCCCCTCTAATGGTCTGAATGCCCCTTCGACATATGTTCCCACATAGCCATATATCTTCACGTATCCCGATGAGGGGTTTGTTACTGTCCTATCTAGTGAGACTACTTCGTATCCTACGTATATTTTGTTGCTAGCCCCCGCATGTATCTGGAGTATCTTCTTGTTTGGTTCCTTTTTGAGAACTATTTTTCCGTATGCTACTGTTTTGCCTCCCTGCTTTACCACATGTACCTCATGTTTTATTGCCTTGAGGATAACTCTCGCAAGTTTTTCGGCCCTACGTTCGAGCATATAGTCTTTATCTATCCTATTCGTGTATGCCTCCGCAATACCAATGATCAACATCATAGATATCAGGAATATACTATATATCTTTCCCATCCACATTTCCTCCCTAAGATGTCCTATAAAACTTGAGAAAGCAAACAAAATGGCTAAAATAGCGAATCAAACGCAAAACTAGAAATCTACAAAAACGCAAAAAGATGCCATATATAATACATACTTATTCTTTATTTAAGAGGCTTTGGTTCTTATAAAGGTATATGTTTAATGAAAAAAAAATCATCTGTGATAATTCCCTGAGTAATCGGGCTCACTGGTGTCGATGCTTCCGTCATATGAATCAAAGAAGCAAAGTCCCGATACCGATACATCTACTGTGTAATCAGCATTCGGATGTGGTTTTACTACGAGGTGGCCTGTTTCGTTTCTCATTACTATTATACGGTGTACATTATAATAATCGTGCAGTTCCCAATAGACAGTCGACGAGAGAGCAACTATGGTACCATTTTCAATGTTTGGATTCCAATCTCCCGATGTGATATAAAACATTGGAGTGTAATAGTATACTACCCACCAGAACATTAGGAACTCAACCTCATAGCTCAGCATAACCATCGCCCACATATCGCCATCCTCAATACCCTCCCAATTTAGTAGATACCATGCATCCCCATTTGCGTCCTCCTGCTCTGCTTGCTTATTCGATGTTAATGATTCATCATCATATTTCTGATCTACATCTATATTCCCGAAATAATCGTGATGCCCATCATCCCACTCCATATCAAGCCGCGCATTCAATGTATAGTTCCCACCAGTACCAAACCAGACAGCATAGTCTGGTAGGGATCGGGGGGCATCCTTCATTATGGGTGCCACATAATAGTTACTATCGGAATGAGCATATGGTACGGCATCAGGATCCAATGCCTTGAATTCCTCTACTTCACTATATTTATGTGTGCCATTATCAGAGAAACCTCCCGCAGATGGCGAATCGTCAGGCCCAGAATCACTGTCCTCGAAGAATATTGGATCATCATCCCAAGTTATTAACATAAAGTAATATGTTAGCCATTCTGGACTCATAGGTACCTCTATTTCGAATGTTACGTCCGCATATACTCCCTCATTTAGGTTCCACCCAACACTCCAACTTTTTAGTCCCCTGAACTTTATGACATCTGAGAGTGAGGATGGATCATAAATACCCGTGAAGTTTAGTCTGTCTAGGGTTATGTTCCTTATGTGACATCCCCACATTTCCAAGTCGAATGTCACATTTTGTATGCTGAAGTTATACTGATGGTACTTTACCATACTCCATAACCAATCTTTAAGGGAGCTGTTCGCTAAACCGTAAAACCTATTTACTCTCCATAGTCTTACATATGCGAAGAATGTATTGTTCGCATTACTAAGTAGTGTCAAGTTATCAATATATATTTCACCAATAAAGTCCCTATCATCACCTTTTGCGTCTGTTCCATTCGCATACATTCCAGTAAACGTCATCAACGCCTTGAAGTTTAGCAAGGACACATTAAATCCATAGCTTCCTATTTCCTGGACATACTTTATCAATATCCAATAGTAGTCCCACACATCAATATACTGCGGATCATTATTCCATATCTCCACAGCATAATTCGTCGCTTCCTCAACCCCTCCATATAAGTCGCTTGAGTTATACCAAGTACCATAACCTATTGGTTGTAGGTATACCACATCAGCATTTACACTATTTACTTGCTCATTCACCATAGAGTCTAATGCT
>CAZVPA010000231.1:0-2768 GCA_964628995.1 uncultured Nitrososphaerota archaeon
TTTGTAAAGAGAATATTTTAAAGGGATTCTTCGGTATTTATTATCTAACAAGCTTTTTATTGATATATCTCTGGGTGAGAGATTATGAGTTTGAGAACTCTCATTCCTATTCTGCTAGTCCTCCTTCTTGCGGCTCCCAATGTTTTTCAGGTTGAAATCAATCAGCGGTCTCAATCAACACCGTGGGAGATCAGGCTTATGTGGGTCGAATATGAGGATTTTGGCGGTACAGATGTTTTTACCCAAATAATGATCTCCGATGATGAGGTATTCTTTAGTGGCGCGAGCTTTGTTGATAATCATTCTTATAGTGTGTTTTCTAGGTATTCATCAAGCGGCGAGCATTTCTGGTCTATGAGTCGTACTATGGGGGAGATCCTAGGATATGATATAGGTTATCTTATTACTAGTGTTGGCCCTAGGAATTTCAGAGTGATGAATGTTGTCCCAGATGGCAATATTGTTTTGGTTCACACTAAAAGCGAAGTCGTTAAGTATCAGCAGAATTCCACGGAATTTACCGTCACCGAATTTAATACCTCTATCAGTATTGTTGATAGAGAGGATGGTTCTTTGCTGAGAGAATTTGAGTATGGCGTAAGGGGTGTTTGGGAGTACCCAATGGCGATTATTGTTCGCGGGAACAATCTGATTATCATAGTCTATGAAATCGACTATATGAATCAGTTTGGCCTTAACATAACATTCCTTGAGTTTTCCTCAAACCTTGAGTTGATTTCCAGAAAAACTGTGTCCATATTCAATGAGTCAGCGATGCTCTATAACGCCTATGTTGATGAGAACTATGTTTACGTCGTTGGGACATATCTGAATGAGTGGAGGGGTTTTGTCGCTAAGATATCTCTAGAGGGAACGTTGATGTGGAAATACCTGTTTGATAACTACAATATTGTTGTTGATGTGGATGTCGATGAGAATGGGAACATATATGTCTGTGGTACTTATATGGAGTTTCTAGGAACGTCTGGGGAGGGATTCATAGCAAAATTAACGCCAGATGGGGATCTAATTTGGTTGAGAAATCCCACAAATTCCGAGATATACTTCGATGTCATTTATTATTCTGGTGAGATCTTTGTTGTGGCAGGAAATTACTCTGTCTTCACATATGAGAATGAAACAATATCACATACTATTGTGATGCCAACAGTAACGTATGTATTATGTGTAGATGCTGACGGTAATATGTATTGGACTTGGGAGGAACATGGAGAGGAAAATGGGACAATAGAGCCCGTCGGAGGGTTCATTGATAGGCTTGGTAGGCTCATCTACGCATTTGATATAATAGGTGTAAACGCAAAGGAGATGACGCTTAGTGCTAGGGGAGCGAAGGTGTTAAGGTTTGGGCCTAATGGTATGCTATATGATGTGAGGACAGATATTACTGAGTACGACGAAACGATATTCAATATTATTGGGAACGAAACAAGCATATATGTCTGCGGACTTGCAAATAGAACAGGAGAGATAGATGCGTTTGTAGCAAAGTTGGGTTTAGCCGATAGAGATATGGATGGACTACCAGATTCTGATGAAACCCTGTATTATGGAACTGACATAGGTGATAGTGATACAGATGATGATGGACTAAGCGATGGTGAGGAATGCATACTGGGTACGGATCCTAAGAATCCTGATACTGATGGCGATGGCGCTTTGGATGGTGAGGAAGTAAGAAGTGGAACTGATCCATTGGATCCGAACAGTCGCCCTCCAAGAGCAGGATATGGACTAATTATAGGAACGGCTATAATACTTATTATGATAATAACATTATTGGTAATACTGCTGAGGAGAAGATAGATAACTATAACTCGTAGATGACATAGAATCAGGAATATTAGAAAACGAAAATATTAACAGTCAGGAGTCTAGAGTAGAAGCTGTTAAGAAGAGATTAAAACATAACTTCTATTTTTATCTTCAGGAAATAGATTCGTAGCGTTATCAGTAGCCAGGTATTCCTTTTATGATTTTGATTCCGAGTTTATCGGCTAATTTAAGCGCTTTGTCTGTGACATAGGGTGATATCATTATTAGATCTGGTTTCACCTTAGTTACGCGTTCATACAGCTGTGCTTTTCTCCGGAAGACTGCCACATCCGAGGCATCAATTCTCGATTTTATCTCAATTAGTAAGTGCTTGTCATCTTTAACCAGAACATCAACATCAATGATGCTTTTTACACCATAAACAAATCCCTCCTCATCATAATACTCCCACCTATTAACAGACCCACCAAAATACTTCTCAACTATATATTTCATTGATTTACGAAATGCGTTTTTAGTCATAATACCCCAATGAGCCCCCAGAGCATCCATTCTCAAAGTCAAAGCTATACTTACTTTATTGAAGTCCTCTCGAAGAGCCTTAACCTCTATGCTCAGCCTATTAAAATCCTCCCGCAACACCTTGACTTCTTCGCCCAGCCTATTGAAGTCCTCTCGAAGAGCCTTAAGTTCCTTCAGTACAGTTAATATGTCTTCCTTTGTAGCCAATCTCACTTCAAATGCGGTTTTAAGTTTCTCATATAACTTCTCAGCGAGTTCTGGATGTTTTCTGAATATATCGTCTATATGCTGTATTATCCACTCCACAATAGCCTCCATATTCTGATCCAACAGTACCCACCCTTCTAAATCGGTATCATCACATAATGAAATATAAAATATACTTATGCATAAAATCAGTCAGAAAAAATTCTAGTGTCACTAAGTTGTTCCTAATTGGTTAGATAACC
>CAZVPA010000232.1:0-2758 GCA_964628995.1 uncultured Nitrososphaerota archaeon
GTATCATCGTCATATATTTTTCCTGCCTCCGTTATTGCTGTTTCTTTTGTCTTTGAATCATAGATCCTATCGTTGTCTGCATCAGTAGCTATTATCTGGTAGTATATGGATATGTATGTCCTATTTATCCATAGATCCTCAGAGGCCCAGAGGCTCTTATCAATAGCAATCCAGTATAGGTCCCCTGTTCTGTTTGGCGTCCATTCATACCAGTTAGCTTGGTCAAAGCTCCATCTGAATAATACACTACTTAGACCAGAATCATCTGTTATTGTTGCATTTATATAATATGGCTTGGAGGTGTTATCATATATAATCCCACTAGTCACTGGAGTTATAGATGGTGGATTGGGATCGTCATCTGTTATTGTACCAGCTATATCTGGACTTGTCGTCATTTCTGATTGGTCATAAACTCTATCATTATCGTTATCTATTGCCCATATGTAGTAGTATATTGTTATTGAGTCGCTGTTTTCCCATTGTGGCGCGTTGGACCATTCCGATCTTGTTATTAGGATGTACCAAGTATCTAAGTATCTTGTTGCGTCTCTTGGATTCCAATCTTGGTTATCAAAAGACCAATATATCTTTACTGATGCTACACCACTCGCATCTGAGAAAGTGACGCTTATCTTAAAGTCATCAGCGTAGTTATCGTAGATGTTTCCTGTCGTTGTTATACTTACTATTGATGGTGGGTCTGTATCATCGTCATATATTTTTCCTGCATATTTTGGACTTGATTCTGTGCCGTAATAAGAGGTTGCCTTATCATTGGTTCTGTCATTATCGTTGTCTATTGCAACTATGTAGTAGTATATTAATAGTTCTGTATTTCCATTCCATAGTTCTGTTGTTTCCCAGTTTGATTTATCGATAACAATTTCCCATACGTCGCTTCCCACATATGTTGCGTCCCAGTAGTTCCATGTTCCTCCCTCAAATTTCCATATTATCTGTACGCTTGATAGGCCTGAAGGATCAGTTATCGTTGCCCTAATTACATACTGGGATGCACTATCGTAGATATCCCCTGAGGTCTCTATGTTAGATATGCTTGGACCCGAGCTATCGTCGTCATCTAGATATATGGAGTATGTTGATGAATATGCTATGTTTCCCGCAGCGTCCTTTGCATATGTCTCCCAATAGAGATACTCTCCAATATGTTGTTTCCACTCAGTGACACTTACAGAATAGGAATATGTGCTACCAACACTACTTGAGGGAGAGCTCCATGCGGTATAGCTTGACCAACTGCTATACTTGTACCTGAACTTTACTTCCGTGACGCCTCCACCAACATCTGTCCAATCAATGGATAGAACTATGTCGTCCGATTTGCTGTCATAAATCGTTCCAGTTGGCGAAGGGTTAGAATACGTTGGGGCAGATGTATCTAGCTTGAATGGGCCTACCTGGGTGCTGTCCGCCGTATTTCCCGCTCTATCTTCTGCTCTCACTTTTACATAGTAGCTACCAGTAGGAAGATCATTTACTTTGTATGACAGGGAGGTTCCTGCATCGTATGTATCGTAGTATGATCCATCTTTATATACTATGACTAGATAGCGTTTTATTCCGCTCATATCGTCTGTTGATGCTGACCAGTATACTGTTATGTAGTCTTGGCTTATCCACACTCCTGTAGTTGGATCGTAGTCCGTGATTGTTGGTGCTGATGGTGCTGTGCTATCGAGGTTTACTCCATGCTCCCAATATATTTCCCATACCTTAGTATCATCCACCGAATATCTAGAGTTTAGGCCGTTCCAAAATTCTATTATTGTGGTAGGGTTGTCATTATCCACGACATCCCAAATATAGCTAAATGGTATACTGTATGAATCTCCCACACCATCACCATCTTGATCATCGTTTGTTCCATCGTACAGATCCCATAGAATTCCCGCTATAGCTCCACATATATCGGCATCATTAAGAGAATCATCTGAGTCATATTGTGTCTCTAGATTGTAGGTATTTGGATAATCATCATATAGATAGGGCGACGATACGCCTGCATAGTTTTTTACTGCTGAACCAAAGTATGCTCCAAACCCCTCTACCCATGCAGTTTGCTGATCTTGATGTGCACTCCAATCAAATCCTGCGGAGGAGGGAAGAACGGAGTATTGTTTTAGTAGGAATTTTGCGTATTCTTTCAATACTAGAGACATGTCCTCCCAGTCTTTATTTCCTGCATATCCCGATACATAGAGCTTGCCCGTGTTTTCATCGTAGTATGTTGATGCGTATTGGTCGCTGAATTCTACATATATTTTTGGCGGTGTTATTCCAACTTCAGACTGCATAAATTTTACTGCTTCTTGGATATACCATAGGATTTGGGCTGCTCCAGCTGGATTTGGGTTGGATATATAGTAGTTTCCGTTTGCGTCTGGATTTACATTTCTCGCAATAAGTGTCTCCTCAAATATGTATCTAACTCCCTTTCCTCCTGATGCCGTAATATAATAATACTCGCTATCTACATCATATGCACCATTATTATTCTCGTCGGATAGATATATGCTAGATGCTGTATCGTCAGGAACCTCTGAACAATCGTCCTCCATTTGTGTCCAATAAGTGCTCCCAGAGCGTTGTATAACCGCATAGCTTGTATCTAGAAACATTTTTAAGAACACATCCTGATTGCCATAAGCACCCCCCCATCCATCAGTGTTATCAAAGGATATCTCAAAGTATCCCACGCTATCAGTATTTGTACTTCCTAAGAAGTCCTCTGTAC
>CAZVPA010000233.1:0-2752 GCA_964628995.1 uncultured Nitrososphaerota archaeon
TATACCCAATGTATAATTATGGTATTGCTGTGGCTCTGGAAATAGTTGCGGGGGGCCTACTACTAATTGTGGGCCTACACCAAAAACATGTCGCTACAGGAACAGGCATGGGCTCTCTTGTCATGAGCGCTAAGATTCTTCAGATAGATGCTTTTGTGGCATTTCTTGTGGCACTAAATATATTCCTGAGTAGTTACTATTTGTTTCCATTTGAGGGTATTGTCGTTGTTGTCATAGGCCTACTAGTTATAATAAAGGCACTTAGAGGGGCTAAGGACTCCCTTAAGTGTCTCCTGGACATATGGGATAAGCCAGAAATAATAGCGCGGATTAGGAATATAATCAATAGCCACGCCCCCCTAAAGGCGGGGGACATAAGGCTGAGACGCGTTGGCCCATTCGTATTTGGCGATATAGTTGTCTATGCTCCCGAGGAGATGAGGCTTGAGGATGTTGACGATCTATTGTCGGACATAGAGCATGAAATCCACAACGATATACCAGAGATCGTGGATCTAGTAATAAATATAGAGCCGTTAGAGGAAACAAGGATAATCTGTGCGATACCCGTAGGGAAAGGAGAGAGGTGTCAAAAAATAGCAGAGAGATTCGAGTGTGCGGATAGGTTTCTGATTCTAGCAGTAGATCCGAAAAATAGATCCGCAGAGACTATCGGCATAGTAAGGAATGTGTTTAGGAGGCGTAGGAACCCAGAAGTGAAGATATGTAAGGAACTACTGAGGTATAATGTGGACTGCGTGATCGTTAGGGATATTGAGGAGACATCATTTGAACTACTAAAGGCATATAGTGTGGATACATATAAGGCTGACACAACAGAAATAGAGGAAATACTGAGGGGGTTCATGAATAGAAAGCTCAAATTTGTGGAGAGGTATGAGCATATGTCCAGTGAGAAAACCGAGGAAAAACAGCATCTAGAACCCGAGGAAGGGATAGGTGTACAGTGCGGGTCCGTAACGGATGAGAACCTATATGAGGGATATGGTGGCCGCAGGCTGGCCAATGAATAATGATGCCTATGAATCTGGATGGAGTGGAAATCAACATAGGGCCCCAGACAGTAGTACATAGGTTTAGGGATCACATACCGGTGGTGTTTGCTCCGGAGGAATTATCCCGGAGGATACCATTCATTGTTGTCAGGGCGAGGAATAGATATGTCATTGCGAATGTTGTCCCAGAAAAATATGTTGGTTCCCACCAGGGCGGGATACACATAAACACCGTTCTTTATGAATATCTCGGGAGACCAGACCATATACTGCTGGAACATATGGATCCGAGCAGGACAATATTCGTGTATGGGACACTACTATCCCGATACTGGGATCCACATAGGGGGACACTGCATGAGGGATGGTATGGCTTATCAAAGTATCCAATGATTAGGGGGATAGTAGGAAACATGGTGGCGGTCTGGCCGATGGATAGCATGTTTCCATACGCGATAAGGAGGGAAAAGGCTTACATTTTGGGTGAGGTATATGTAAACTTGGAGCCAGAGGACGTAATGCTTCTTGATTCTGTTGAGTCCCTCTATGACCGCAGAGACGTGGTGGTGTTCCCAGCTGAAAACGTAATAAATGGTGCCCCAATCCATGCATCAATATACCTATACGGTAGGCCCATGGATGGGTACTCAGCAATAACATTCCGGTATGGGGACTCCTTCTTCCTTAAACCTGAGGGAAAACTAATAACATATAGATACTCGAGGGACCTATATGTCAGGTGGATAGAGGGGAACATACCAGTGATAATTTCATCTCCACATGGGGGCTATATGAGACCAGAAAACATCGGCATACATAGGCGGAGGAATGCTGATCCAAAAACAATGGAAATAGCGGAACTAATCACGACAAAAGTTTTCGAGAAGAGTGATTGGGAAGCCATCCCAAGCACGATAATCAATAGGGTACATCCAAGCAGAATAGACCCAAATAGGCCGTCCAGACCCAAGGGATATGCCTCAAGAATATATAGATCCTATCACCGCACGATACGTAGAATAATAAGGAAAAACATGGAGAAATATGGCAGGACAATAATACTGGACATACATGGGATGAGGGGACGTGGAGAGGACATAGTACTGGGAACAAACTTCGGCAGAAGCATACAGAGAGACTCTCCGTTCCTAAGAGAACTGGAAGAACAACTGGAGGAGAAATTCACCATATCCATAGACAAGGAGGGATACTCGGGCCACTACATAACCCAAAAATATGGAGCAATGAAAAATGTGGAGGCACTACAGGTAGAGATAGCCAGGGACGTGAGAATAGATGCCGAGAAAACAGAAGCTCTAGCAGAAATAATAGCAGAAGTAATCCTGACAAACAAACAGTATTAAACCAACAATACAACTGGTCACTTCCGATATGAAACTTATTTTTAAGAATAATCGATGGAACGATATAACGTGGTCTATATGGTGATTGTCCTATTCAAGCAACTTTTTGAGGGTTTCCTCTAAGACTTTAGTATCTGGTGGTGATGGTATGGTGAGGATAGAGAGTATTGCGGTGAGATGGGGGGCGTTCGCGGGGATAACAACATTCCTACTACTAATACCCCTCGCGGTAACAAATAATAATCAGGTAGTATGGGGGTTGATTGGTGCGGTAGCTGGGGCTGGTATCGTGGTGACGCTCATAGGTAAGTGGTGGGAGAGAGGCTGGAACATAAAAATTGCTGATGCCGAGGCAAGGAGGGTAGACATAGA
>CAZVPA010000234.1:0-2718 GCA_964628995.1 uncultured Nitrososphaerota archaeon
CTCGCTACCATTCCCTCCGAAAGTAGCCTCAGCTAAAAGCTCACCCGAGGGACTATATTTCTGGACAAAAATATCAAAGAATTTCTGATATAACCATGCGGAACCCACGATAATGATGCTTCCATCCGATCCAAAGAGCATATATGATGGATGGGCATCATCATATTCCTTGTACTCGAGACTCCAAATAACTCTGCCATCTTGACTGAGCTTAGCCAAGTACAAATTGAACGCAACAACCAGAGGCTTACCATTAATTCCGCATACATATATGTAATCATCGCGAGGAGCTATCATGAGGATCCGATCTACATATATATTCTTCTCCCAGATAACCTCAAATGAAATCCTATGCGGCGAATCACCATTTATTATAGTGGGATAACCCATAAGTATTATGAGAACTATAATGAGACCCCAATATCTCGACATAACATAGCACCATAAGAGATTGACACCAAGCTTCATTATATAATCATATAATATAACATAAATAGTATAACTTAAAAACGATGAAAACCTGGGTGGTTTAATCTATATACATGTTCCCTACCTATCGCCCCAACATGGGCTTGTTTGTTCCGTATTTTGTTTCGTGTATACTGTTTTGTTTAATTCATTCCCCCCTAGCATTATGTGCTCCCAAATAACTACAAGGATAGCCTAATGTATTTTTTGGTTTCTACCTTTTCATAAGGGTTTCGGAACCACATTTGGTCTATCGTTAACCATCGTTAAGTATTGAAACGTTAACAATATTTCCATGATTTAACCTCTCACTCTACTTCTATTTCATCCGTCCCGTAACCACATCCTTACATCAGTCCAGTATTTTCTTCTATCTACCTTACTATGTTTATATTTAATAGAAATATTATATAGGATATCGGTGAGGTGACTTGAAATGTACTATGATCTGGTGAGGTCCCTTGAGGAACTTCTAGGAGATGAGGGCCTCCTAAGATTGCCCCCATACCTACCAAGAGTATTCATAATCGATGAGGCGAGAAAGAAGGCGCTAGATGCTGCGTTAAAATACATAATGGCTGGGAAGAATGTGCTCCTCATCGGGGCACCGGGGACGGGGAAAACAGCACTAATGTTTATGATACTTAAGACACTGACAGAAACGAGGAAAATAGGCTATATTAGGGAGGGAGTGACAAGCATAGGTAGGGAACATGAGGAGAAGGGTATAATACTGTTCTATGATGACATCCCCAGGATGAACAGGGAAGCACTGAAAAGCATTGTGAGGGGGAGGGTGAGAAACATCATAGCGACAGCGAGGAAGGAGGAAATAGAGTTCGTTAGGAGGGTTATGGGGGTGGACCTACTCGAGGTATTCCAAACAATAGAAGTACCACCAATGAGTAAGGAGAAACTAAGGGAAATGCTATACAAATACGCAGCGGAGGAAGCAATAAGAATAGCCGGGAGGGAAGCAGTAGATGAGGTGGTGGAGAAGGCCCAGGGACTACCAGTATACATATGGCAGGTAATAAGGGAACTAAAAATAAGGAGAGAACCACTAACCATAGAGTACGCAAAAACAATACCACAGGGAATGCTGGACTACATAGACGACATATTGTGGAGAGTACTTGGAGGAAAACCAGAAAGATATGAGGCATTGTCAACATTGCTATGCATGACGGATTTTACAAAGTATGCTGTACATCAAGACCTATATAACTACATATACCTAGTGGCTAAGGAGAGGAGACTAAAGAGAACTGTGGGGCTCGAAGAAATAATGATGGACCAAACACTAGAAGCAATAACGAGGTATCTAGCGAGGGAATCAGCAACATATAGTTTCAGACTGCCACACGACTCATGGGCAGACGTACTACGGGGAAAGAGTAGGGGACCAATGGCATCAGAAATATCAAAAATAAACCTAATATACGGAAAAAGGAGTAGGCAGAGCCTAGTATTAGAGGCCGCTAGGAGAGTATGGAGTGAAGTACTAGAAGAAGCAGAGGACGTATTCAGGAAGGAAGCATTCAAAAACAACATAATTATAAACCTAGGGAGGGAGGCCTGGAGCGACATAGAGAGGGGAGTAATCATTGAGAAACCAAAACCAGCACCCCCCACATTACCTCCAACCCCAGCACCAAGGAGAGAGCGTGTAGGGCCCCCAATAGTTAGGGTGGAGCCATTAAAAGCGTTAAAGGCAGAGCTAGCATCAATGAGGATAGCACCAAAGGAAACAATTGCTGGGACCCTGGGGGTTAGTGTGGAGAGACTAGATAGCCTAATAGACCTAGCGGACTTCGCGGTAGAATCCAAGAGACCCGGCTTCATAATCTATAAGGATCACTACATAGGGGCAATAAAGAACGCCAATGACATAGTGAGGAAGAGGGGGATAGTAGATCTGGAGGAGCTAGCAAGGACAGTAAAACTATACCCAGAAGACCTAGAGGGAAAACTTGAGGGAGCAGCCATACATAATGGAGTAGCATACCACCTAGAAACAATAAAGAGAATGATAATAGGGAAGGCCGAGGACAAGGGATACATAACAGTAGAAGAGATAGAGGAAAAAATGCCGAGAGAAATACTCAGAAAAATAGAGAGCGGGCTCACAGAAAAACTCGTGGCATCACCAAGCAAGAAAAAATACTACACAAGAAAATACCTAGAGGAGAAAATGGGGGGAGAAGTAGAGAAACTGCTGCACGAGAGGGGGATGCTTAGCCCAGAGGA
>CAZVPA010000235.1:0-2714 GCA_964628995.1 uncultured Nitrososphaerota archaeon
TGCTCTTTGCTGTCCCTATGTTTGATCTTTCTAGTGTCGGTCATAGTATGCTAGAAACCCTAAAAATAGAAACATAAAACTTATCTTGCGGCATAGGCATCTGTTTCCCCCAGATAGCTCACCGTGAAGCCTTCAGCCTCTATAAGACCCTTCACCACAATCCCAGCCTTCTCGGCAATATCCATAGGTAATACTATGAATGGTTTTTTCTCCTCGGCACGGAGCCCAGAGTTAAAGTAGGCGAGGCCACGATATATTATTCTATCCATAAACCTTATCTCTATTGGTGCTCTTGTCCCCAATTTTGTCTTTTCTTCTTTTGAGTCCACAATACCACCTTATTTGTCCTTACAATCAGATAATCCCAGTATATCTTTGTCTTTCTCCGCCCACCCATAACTATTACCCTCAATAAATATAGTGATTTACCATCCGAATAAAATCATTTAATATTCTTGGGACATATTGTTTCCCTTGGGTTGGTTCTCCGGTGTGTTTAAGTGTAGATCTCTACCTTTTAAACTTTCCATTGAAACGTTATGTATGGGGGGGGAAGATGGATAAGAGACAGCTAATAAGAATAAGTGAGTTTGTTAGGGAAGACCTAGCAAGGATGCAGAAGACAAAGGATCTCATCAGGAAGAGAGTGATGGAGGCCCTCGAAATAGCGAGGAAACAGAGTATTGATGGTAAGGTATTGTGTTATGTCTCTCGTCTCATTCCCTCGTCGGTATCAACAAAGGAATTCACAATAGGTCTCGATATTCCGATCGAGGAATACATTGCGGAGCCCATAGGCATTGGGGACTACATAGCGACTGTTAATCTTTCAGACTTAAGCACAGTTCTCATGGAGGTTGTTGAGGTTCAAAGGGGAGACATACTATCGCTAATGGGGAGAGAGCCACCACTAGAAGTCCCTCCAGGAGACATACATGGTATTTTGACCCCCGCACAAGTAAAAACACAGCCAATAATGGCCATAAAGAATGGAAAAACATTGAGCCATGTCTTCATACCCATAGAACCACAGTCCCCGGTATTCAGGCCAAAACCAGAGATAATAATGAAGTGTCTGGGGCTGCCCGAGGAAGGGGTCTTACAGGGATGTATGGTAACTTCTAGGGGACGGGTGATGCATAATATACCCATAAGGCTGCCGGTGGGAGTGTTCTTTCAGCACATATTGATGGTGGGGACCACCGGGAGTGGAAAGACGACGTGGATAAAGAATATGATCCTCTCAATGATGAGTGATGCGGGTGATGTATCAGTAATTATTTTTGATGCTACTGGGGAATACCTACAGATGATACTCCCTAGGGTGGAGGCGGCCAGATTCGACATAGATATGGAGGAAGAACAAGCAATAATGAGCTCCCTATACGGCGATATAAAAGAGCTCGACACAATAATAGTCATACTCCCAATAACCCACTCCATATTCGAGAGTATAGAGAGGGAACTCAAGAATAGGAGGATGCAATATAGGGAGAAAGGGGAGACAGCCAGAGATTTCGGAAAGCTCCTCGGAGAGTTCTATCTCACACAGACAATAGGGAACATCGTAAATGCTCTGGGAGGCAAAATGAAGAACATAAAAATAAGGGTCAGCACGAGGACTTTCCAGAAGCGTGTTGTCGTCAGGAAGATAGGGATAAGGTTCACATTAGTGATCGATGGGAGGGAATACAGGAAGAGAATCATAATTTTCCCATGGGCACTCAAGTTTAGTAGGCTAAGGGAGGACATAAAGAGGCTAATACCAATACTGACCCAGCAGGCAAGATATTTCTTTGGATGGGTAATAAGGAAGGCTGAGGAGCTTATTGGTAGGAGATACACAACATTGAGGGAACTACGGAACGACCTAGCAAGAATCTTGGGAGACAAGAAGGAGAGAACAGAGTTCGGGATAATAACACAGGTAAGCCCCAAGACTATCGAAAACATGTTGAGGGGTATGAACCTCCTCATGGAAAGCGGTCTTTTTGATGTAAGGAGAGCATATAGGGACCCCCAAGGAAATAGATATCACCTAGAGATCGTCGAGCCGAAGGATTATGGGAAACTCATGGCTAGGGCCAGAAACAGGGTAATCCTTGTAGACCTCCACATGCTCGCAAGAGAAGAATACATTGTGGTCTATAGGATCCTAAATCAAGTATTCGGATGGAAAAAGAGGAGCTATTTGAGGGGGAAAATAACGCATCCAGTAATAATAATCATAGACGAGGCACACAGATACTTCCCAGCAGCAGGCTTTGGGGAGAGCGGTAGTATCGAGCTAATAGAGAAACAGATAACATATATTGCCCGCCTCGGTAGGGCCCGCGGCCTAGGCCTATTCTTCGCTACGCACTCACCAAGCGATGTATCGAAGGTTATCTTACAATTAACAAACACCAAGATAGCTCTGAGGTGTGAGGAGGATATCCTCGAGAAAGTCGGCATACCAAAAGAACTAAGGGAATTCCTAAGCAACACCAAGGACCGCATAGCAGTCATAAGGAGCTACGCATTCAGGATGCACTACGTACTATGTAAAACCCCCATACCCCTATGCGGACACTACGACATAACCACACTAATCAAAATACAGGAAAACAGAAAACAAAACACGCAATATTAGTTGATCAAATAACTCAGTTTTCGAAATATTTAAAACGTTTGAGTCCTTTGAATGGTACGCATAAATATTCTGGTCAATGAGT
>CAZVPA010000236.1:0-2709 GCA_964628995.1 uncultured Nitrososphaerota archaeon
TGGTGTTTTGGAGTGTGTTTATCATAATTCTGTTCGTAATATTGTTGCTACTGCGCGCTCTGTTGATTGGAGAGGGCTTAGTGATAGGCTTAGGGAGCCTTTTAGGGTTGTTGTTTTGGAGCCTTTGGATAGGGAGGAGCTTGGGGAGTTGTTGAATAGGTATGCTTCTCATTTTGGTGTTGTTGTTGATGAGGATGCTCGCGACATTATTGTTGATAGGTGTCATGGTAGCCCGATATATATTAGGTATTTGTTTGAGGATGCTGTGAGGAGGGGTGTTAGGAGGATTGGTAGGGATTTTGTTTCTGGTGTTCCCCGTGGGATGTATGATTATGTTGCCTCTATTATTGGGGATATTTTCTATGAGGGTGATAGGCGTAGGGATGGTGCCTATGGTGTTTGTCTTACTCTTCGTATTCTTGGTGATTTGAGGGATTATAGGGTTAGTGAGAGGGTTTTGGATAAGATTTATGATTTGTCTAGTGATTTGGCTAGGAGGGTTTTTGGTGATGTGGTTAATTTTGATTTGTATTTGAGGATGAAGGATTTTTTGGCTAGGGATCCTGAGCTTGGCTCTATTGGTTTTCCTCATGATATTTGGGCAGATATTGTTGTGAGGAAGGATACTAGTCATAGGGTTGCTAAGTTTATTTCTTTTGTTGAGAGTAAGGTTCCGTATAAGCGTAGGGCTAGGATTATTAGGGATGCTTTTCGTAGTGTTTTTGGCGATGTTGAGGATGAGTTTAAGGTCTTTGGGGATAAGGTCGCTAAGGATAGGATATCTGTTGCTTATTACGCCAGGCTTAATAGGGATTTGATTGGAGAGTTGTCTGAGGAGGAAGTTGTCCGTAGGGAAGCTGAGGAGTATAGCGATCTTACTATTAGTAGGATTTATTTGATGACTGCCCCTAGGCCGTCTAGGAAGGAGCCGTTGATTTTGTTAACTGTTGGGGATCAGGAGTATAGGTTTAGGGCTTTTGAGTTTGAGGTTGGTAGAAATCCGCATGGTCCTAATGTTCAGATACGCTATGGCGATCAGATAATAGATACGCCTATATTAGATATGACTGTAAGTAAGAAGCATCTTAAGGTTTTTGTGGAGGGAAAGAAGATATATGTTATGGATTTAGGTTCAAGGAATGGTACTTGGGTTGACTCAAGGAAGTTGGAGCCGAACAAGAAATATGTGGTTAGTGAGGTGAGGATTGGAGGGTATGGATTAAGAGTAAAAATAGGGGCGAAGTAGCTATTTGTATGGGGTTTTGTCAAGACTTGGATGATTGTTTTTATATTGGCAATGTGGTGTTGTGGTTTTAGGTGTCTAGGATTTGTGTTTTTTCTATTTTATCTATTTTGTTTATGGATAGTAGTATTAGTAGTATTGGTGTGGGTATTTTGATATAGTTTTTTTCTTTTTTGATTTCATCGATTGTCGTCATTATTTTAATCGTTCTTTTGTCTGGGGCAATATAGTTTGCTAGTGCTATGTGGTAGGCTGTTCTTTTTCTTTCTTTGGATTCTATGGCTAGTGCGATATTGTTCCTTACAGCAAAAAAATCTATTTCTCTTTTCCCCGTGGATATATAGAATATGTTGCGTCTTATTTCTTCTGAGAATATATTGTTGCTTGTCCATTGGATTAAGTGTCTTAGTATTATGCTTTCTATGAGCTGACCTCTTTTCTCTGGTGTTCTGAGCCATCTTTCTACTATTTTTGTATGATTTTCTGTCCCATATATCCATGAATGAAATGTATATGTGATAAATGGGTCGAGTGGGTATATCTTTCTATTCTTATTTGTGTCTGGTATTGGGCCATTCTTGGTTTGTCTTGGTGGATAGATATAATCTACTGCGAACGCCATTCTTAGAAATTCTATGTGCTCCTTTATTTTCTCATGATGGTATCCAGTTCGGTTTGATAGTGTTCTCCAGCTTACTGGAATTGTTAATGTTTCGAGGATTCTTCTGGCGCTCAATAGCAAAGCGTTAACATCGAGTTTTTCCTTCAATGCGTCGCCCTTAAGGTATGTTATAAACTCCATCATGAAATTGTGAGAAACTCTACCTGCCTCCATTACTTCGTGTTGTGCTTTAGGAAAACCGCCAGCCAGAAGATATTTTTCAAATAGGCTTCTTAAAGTCGATAAATTAGAATACATCTCGTAGACGGGGTCATCGCTGGAGATAATTCTAAGATAAAACTTATTGTCTATTGTTCTGACGAATTCTCCGAATGTTGCTGGCAACAATACAAAATCTACTCCTTGGCCTCTCCTTCCGGGTAAGCGCTCTACTCCTCTTAGTATATCCATTGCATGTGAACCTGTTATTAGAACAAAATCGTCTCTAAGAAACCCTACATCGAAAGTATATTTTATCGCTCTCGACCATTCCAGAATAAATGATGCTTCATCGATAAATATATATTTCTTCCTTGGTTTTCCAGCATATATCCTCAGTATGTCTCTCAATTCAGTCCAACTAGTCAAGCTATCACAGGAGGCATAAATAATATCCCTAGGTTCTATACCTTTGTCTATTAGTTGTTTTATTATATACTTTATCAATGTGGTTTTTCCAATACGTCTTGGTCCTCTTACTGAGTAGATTGAGGGTTCAAAACGAAGTTTTTCGAGGAATTCTGGAAACCATGGAAATTTGGATTTAGTATATCTCTTTACATATTCGTCATTATCAATTATGTTG
>CAZVPA010000237.1:0-2703 GCA_964628995.1 uncultured Nitrososphaerota archaeon
TGGTTTTTCTGGTTTATTGTTTCGTGTTTTGGTGATGGCTTCTGGGAGGCTCTTGCGGGTATATAGTTTAGCAACATTTTTAAGTGGAATATCGATCTTTAAATATGGCTACTATGATAGCGATGAGTGATGCATATGAGCGAGGAGATACTCATTGTTTCCGATATGGAAATCTGTCATGGAAAACCCGTGATTAGAGGGACTAGGGTCCCAGTGAGCGTGATAATTGGTATGTTAAAGAAAGGTTACACTCCTGAAAGAATCCATGAGGAGTACCCATCTGTTTCCCTTAATGTAATCAAGACAATATATGAGAAATTAAAGAAGGGAGAAAAACTGTTGGCAGAGATAAGGGTTTCCTAATATGTACATTATTGCTGATGAAAATGTGCCCAGAATCATAATCAAATATCTCCGAGGGATCGGGCACCACGTATTATTCATAGCGGAAGAACAATCACTTAGGGGCATAAAAAAGAAGAGTTATTAGAACTCGCAAAAGAAGGAACAAGCGGTTCTCTTAACATGCGACTCCGATTTTTTAAGGTACACAAATATTCACCCAATAATATACTTGGAGCATTTAAATGACCCAAAAGTGATGCTTGAACTCATTAAATTGAGATTCAGTAAAGCTCTAGAAAAAGCTATTAAATGTAATACGGCAGTAGCTATCAAGAGATAAATTTAATGGGTTTGTATGGGTTAACGAGGACGATCCAGACAATAACACTTGTAGCTCTACACATATGATTCTCTGATCTGGTATTTCCATCCCTTCCCCTGTAGGGTTTCTGGGTATAGTTCTATTGCCTCCTTAACATTCCCTATTGTTTCCTCTATTGTTTCTCCCTGTGTGTGGCATCCCGGTAGTGCTGGTACGAATACTCCATATCCTCCTGTTTCGTCCTCTATGATCATCATGTTGGAACCCAAAACCTTTTTCATTATTTTCACCAGTCTATGCTACCATTGCTTGCGGTCATCCTATATATGGAGAAATAGACATATATCAATCATGGGAGGCCTACCCCAAAGGGGGGCTACTTTGCCTATATGGTTCTGATATTGGATGGAAGATATATGGTAGGAAATTGTTGGATTATTCTAACCTTTATAAATAATATCCAACTATATTATAGATATTGGAGGATACTGGTGTATTCTTATGGAGCTATTCATTGTGAAACTTAGGCAGAAGGGGCAGATAACACTTCCAGTAGAAGTTCGGAGAAAACTGGGTTTGGTGGAAAATGATGAGTTGATACTCACCTTGGAGGATAACCATATAGTCCTGAGGCCCCTCCACGCCCGGGTACCCTCCAAGTATCTTAGGGCCTCGGATGATGAAGTAGAGTATGCCACAGTGGATCCCGAGTTTGTGCCATACTACTATGAGGTGAAGTATCGTGGTGAGAAGCCTAAGGGAGATACCTAAGGGAGAAAGAGTATTCATCGATGCCAACATTTTCCACCTATACTTCAGGGGTCCAGAGCCAATAAAAAAGCAATGCAGAGAATTCATCAAGAGGATCACCAATAGGGAAATACTCGGCTACACATCCGTTCTGGTCTTAGATGAGTTCATCTACAAGATGCTCCTAAAACTGATAGAGGTCGACTATAGAGAGAACCCCATAGAGGTACTCAGAAGAGAAAAATTTGATGTCGTTAAGAAATATTCAGAACTAGTGAGCAGTCTCCTTGGAGAGATCCTAAGCATCAGGAACCTCAAGATACTCCCAGTAACGAGAGAGGATATCCTACTCGCGTCCATAATACTCTGCAGAGTCGGACTGCTACCCAGAGACGCAGTACATCTAGCAATTATGCGTAAGAATGATATCAGGGCATTAGCATCAATAGATTCCGACTTCGATGTTGTCAAAGAAATCACTAGGTACTCTCCACTGGCAACATAGGATTTCCCATTATTAAAAAAACTTTAATATTATCTAAAAATTGATTATTTTTTAGATTAGATTGGTGTCTGGTCTGGCGAAAAGTTCACAGATACCTGTGGGAGAAATCATTACCATGGAGGTGGAGGGAGGAAAGCTATTGGCACTACAGGTGGAGCCTAAAGCCATAATGCGGATGGCGCTCTACAAAACCGAGCCGGAGCTTGGGGAGGAAATAGTTGGTCTAATACCGAGCATACTTAAGGATGATAATATTAGAAGAGAACTCATGATTCCGGATTTCGATGAAGCAATCGTCAGACCAAGAAGCCATAGGAGGATAGAGGCAGACGTAGAACTCCTATACGAGAGAAAGAAAGTGGCAGAGCTATCGGCCAAGTTCTCCTCAAGAGGCAATATCTACAACAGCATTGTTGCGTGGAGAAAAGAAATGCGGCCCCTAGACCTACTACTTATCTTCGTAATAAGAGCATGGTTAAGCAAACAATCAGAATACTACGCTGTATTTGTCTATGTGCCCAAAGAATTCAGAATCTATCTCCCAAGGGTCATTGAAGGCTATGTCTTCAGGCTACTGAGCAAGAAAGCAAAAATCTGTAAGTTCTCCCACTACAGGATTATTGATTCCCGCGAGGTTTCGGCAGCACTAAGAGACTATATAATCCTAAAAAATCAGGAGAGAATGCTAGAAAACCAAGAGAAGATGCTAGAAAATCAAAAGAAAATGATTCATTACTTAGAAAAAATAGCATCACTACTTGAAAAATTGCTAGAAAAGAGC
>CAZVPA010000238.1:0-2689 GCA_964628995.1 uncultured Nitrososphaerota archaeon
AGGGTAAAGCAGTAATGACAGGATAATCAGCAATAAGAAGAATTGCCTAATCAGCTCCATCACCTCCCTCACCCTTACTCTTAATAACACATGTTCGAATCCCCCAACTTCACGACCAACAACATTCCTCAATTCGGATAGCGCCACCCTAACAGCATATCTTATTGCTTCGGATCTACTGCTGAATATGCCCAACTCCACCAGTTTGTCTAGGACGGCAACCACATGCTCCGGCAGTCTTATGGAGTGTCATTAGTGCGTCCCTGAGTTCCTCAATATTATCCTTTACCTCAAGCTTCTTTAGTGCCCCCAATACTATGTCCTGGTCGGCATTGCTGGCTATTTCTGCGATGATGAAGTATTGTGGTGTGCTGTGTACAACAACCCTTATGCCATGTATGTTTGCTGTGCTTATGTTGGGGCCCAGCATAAACATGTTGTCTATGATGCTGCTGTCCTCATCTATTAGTAGTGCCAGTTTTGTGTTTCCAGAGGCCCTATAGATTTGTATCAATCCTTCTTCTCGATCTATCCGGTAAATTATTATGTTGAGTATGCCATACTTTGAGAGCAAGTACTTCACTACATCGTCGTCACAAATGTGGTCTATTGCTAATCTTATACTCTGTAGTGCAAGAACATATTGTCTTATAGCCTCTCTGTTAACTATGTATCCGTATGTCCCGCATCTCCTTATGAACCCGTTCTCCTCCAAAACGGAGGCGATCTGGCTTGGTATTTCGTCCCTATCCACCACATCATACCTTGCGAGTAGCTGAATTATTTCTGGCCCAATAAGGATATACCTCCCCCTCTCCGGCTCTACTCTCTCCAACTCCTCCTGTAGTCTCCTTATCCTTTCCTTAATTCTCCCCCTCCCAGCAAGCCTCCTCTTTATACTACTATGGATCTTGTCCGCAATATATGCGATGAGGATACCTATCAAAAACGCCAATACGCCATACAATACCTCGATCACCACAGCTCACCCCTGTATTGATTCATATACCTTAGGGCTGTCTGTCTGCAGTACTCCAGTGCCTCCGTTATCCTTGTTTTGAACCCATACACCCCCACGATTATTCTCTCTTTATTTGTACCAACGGCAATGGTTCCCAGTTTTCTCTTCTCGAAAACCCCAACAAATGCCTTTATCTGACCGATTTTTTCGAGACTACATATAACATCGTTCAGGTACACAATTATGTTGTCCCCCTCAAGTTTCTTGGGGCTGAATGCTAGAGGTAATATGTGTCCATCATAAATAAACGCCAGCTCGGCATCACAGAGCCTCCTGAGCGTCTCCGCTATGTCATCAACCCTTATGGCGTCCCCACCATGTATAACCTTAAGCAACCCAGCAATACTCCAAGGATCATATATCGTGGTATCAACAAACTTTACGGGAACACCCCCACTATCAAGGCCAAGCCTCCTATATAATTCTTGGGCTGGAATGGCACCCTTAAGATCTTGTTTGTGTGCCACAAAGACTATCTCAACACCCCCACAATACTTCTTAATCATGCCCATGACATAATCCCAGTACCTCTTCACCTCGTCGAAGCGGGAGTGATCCGCGGCATCCACGACAAAGACTATTTTTCTCGCTATTCTGAAGTATATTTCATACAGTCTTTCATTATACCTGAGCCTCCTCTGGCCGGGGAAGATCTCTATCTTGAGCCCACCCTTCTGATATACCTCTATTCCATTACTCATCTCCGTTTTTTCCGCCAGATCTGTGTTCAGGGTCTCCAAATAAACCTTAATACTACTTTTTCCTGCACGATCAAGACCGACAAACACCACCAGCATATTTTAATCACCTGCTATTAAACATAGCGTGTAAAAAAATAAAAAATAAAGACTAAAGGCTAAAGACTGGGTTTGTTCAGGCGAAGACTACTTTCTTGTAGTTCCTTAGTACGGTGAACCGTGATACATTAAATGCTCTCTCTATGTCCGCTGATGACCACCCTTCGTCTCTTAGTACGATGTAGCTTACTAGGGCTCCGAGTACTCTGGGGTGATCGCTTGGTGCGATAGCAACTTTGTCAATCATTGAAAGAATTTCTCTTATTGTTTCCCATGGTACTTTTGTTCGTAGTGAATTAATTGTGATTCTCTTTGTTTTTTCCTTTACCGGTATTCTTCGTGTTGTTTCTTTGATGAAGTTTAGTACACGTAGCACCTTCCCAAAAGTTACTCTCTTTTTAAGTTTTCTTCGTGCAATTTTTCCGATTAAAACAACTGGTGGAATGTGTCTTCCGTATCTCTCCATTACCATCAACAGGCATGCTAGTGCTATGTCATATAGGTATACTCTCAGTATTGGGCGATAGTGCATAAAATCTAATGTAAGGTTGATGGTATCATTGAGTATGTGGTATCTCAGGGTATCACCAATGTCCAGAGCGTCTACCACATCTTCGATGAATCTCTTTATTCTATGTCTCCATAGGCGCTCTAGGGGGCTTTTTTTCTTCCATTCTTTCCTGCCCATCCATTTGGGGTTTGGGGGAGATGGATGGGCAGGCTCTCCTACTGGCCGGCCCTCCCCCCACTCCCCTCCGGCCAGCAGGCTATTATATAATATATTACCAGCATCATTTATAAATTTTTCTCTCGTCCAGAGACCGTCCACTGACTGGATGCTGGTGTAGGCTTCATAGAGCCTAGCTAGGAA
>CAZVPA010000239.1:0-2664 GCA_964628995.1 uncultured Nitrososphaerota archaeon
TGAATAGGGTAGATCAGAACCAGATAAAAGAACGCATGGCCCAAAAACTAGCAAACATGATGCTTAGGGCAATAAAACAAGAACTCTACATTTCAAAAGGAAACGGGAAAACCGTAGCATACGGAAAAATAGTACTGAAGCCAAAACCAGCAAATAAACTCCGTATAAGGGCAGGTAGTAGCGACAAAATATATGTCGGATATGAGGTCGTAACATTAACTAGGACTGTTACAAATCCTGACTCTGGAAAGATCAAGATATACGGTTATGTAGGAACATATGTTGGAGGGTCTTTTAGATATCTTCAAGGAGTAAGAGTTGAAATATGGGAAATAGATGGTGATGGTACGAGAGATAATCTTGGATCAGCGTACACTGATAGTAGTGGATATTTTGAGTGGACAGGCAGTAGCGAGGATGGTTGGGGAGGCTTCTATGGAACCCAAGATATTTGGCTTAAGTTTTTCCTTGATACCTCCTATGCTGTTATTAAGCGTTCTGGATCTACATATTGGGCTGAGATGCCAGACGATAAGGATGAAACAGGTGATGGTAGAGCAGTAAGTATATACCTCGATGATGATAATAATGATGGTTTATATAACGGTGAGGGAGCAGATGGTGACCAAAGTAATTCTGGTGACGAGGACAAATTGGTGACACCTTCAGATGGATATGTTGTTCGCTATGTGCTCGAAGAAAATTTCCATGCAAGAAACATATGGTGGGGCTATACGATATCGAATCCTGATCCAGCAGGAGCAGCAATGATTCTATGGTATATCCAGCAGGCAGTAAAATTTCTCAACTCTAAAGTAGGACTGACACCACCTAAAGTGACAGTAGAATTTAGTGATACAATTTCATCAACATATTATAATGGAGACAAGAATAATCCAGTAATATACGTGTCAGGATATGCATCAAATCAAGATTGGAATGACATGTCCCTAATATTGAAGGAGTACGCTGAATTTCTCGTAGACTATTATGATGATAATATTGATGTCCTTGCAACATCTGGCTTCACATGGGATGGGGCTCTTAGCAACAGTAGAGATGCCTTTGTAGAGGGCTTTGGGGCTTTCTTTGGTTCAGCAGTTAAAGTTTGGAGTGGCTTAAGCAGGAATTACTACGATTATCCGAATTGGAATGAGGATCCAGAGACGCAGTATGATACTGATGGAGTGAAAAGTGACGATAAGATACCTGGTGCCGTGGCAGGTATACTATGGGACTTGTATGACTCGAGCAATGATGACCAAGACAATGATGGTGTAGGCGATAGGTATAGTATATCATTCAGTCAAATATGGAATACTATCCGCTACGATGATCCGATAGATATAGTTGATTTCTACAACAAATTATATACACGATATTCTGTCAATAAAATGTATTGTTGGGAGATCTACTGGGAACATGGTATAAATCTTGATAGTACAGCTCCCTCAGCGCCGAGTATAGTAAGCTATAGTCCTTCGCCCCTAAATACTTGGGCAAAAACCGATACAATAACAATAGATTGGAATCCATCGACTGACGACATGAGTGGTATTGATCACTATGAGGTAGTGCTTTATAAGGATGGTAGTAGCTATGGTACCTACGATACTGGGACAACGACGTACTTCTCCAAGTCTAGTCTTCCTTCTGGTAAATATACTGCATACGTCTATGCTTATGATCGAGCTGAGAATAATGCGTATCGGTCGATAGGAGAGTTCTGGCTTGACACAACGCCTCCAAGCTATTCTGGTGCCTCGCCCACTGGAACGATATACGATAGTAAGTCCGACGATATAGTTTTAACAATTATATGGACAGATGCTCATAGTGGAGTTAAAAATGTTTACTTCACATATAAGTACAGCTCAGAATCCTCATATAGATCGTGGCAGGCGCCGAGTAGCTCATCAGGGAACACATATTACTTCAACATACCAGTATCTGAGTGGAAGCAACATATAGGAGAAACGCTCTACTGGAAAGCATATGCTGTTGATAATGTTGGAAATACTCGGTACTCACCAGAATACTCAATAAATCTCGTAGATGATGATACCACGGGCCCAAGTATAAGTTCAGTAACCACATCTGGAGATATCTACGATAGCGATTCTGCCTACTACATAACGGCAACAATAACGGATCCGTCTGGGATCTCAAGTGTTACTTTCTACTGGAAATTCGAAGGCGGAAGCTGGAACTCACTTGATGGCCAATATATAGGGAGTGACCAATATCAGATACAAATAACGAAGTCCATGTGGGAAACAACAACTCTCTGGCAAGGAAAAACATCATTGGCAATATACTACTACATAGTTGCTGTTGATGATGACAACGATAGAACTGGAGATGCCTCCACTTCATATTATGGATCGTCCTCAGCACCAAAACTCGCAGGACATATAGTAGATGATGATACAAGCTCGCCGTCAGTATCGCCATCCTCATCAACAACTGGAAATATTCTTGATAGCTATAGTGGGGATTATAAAATAGCTGTTACTGTAACGGACGCGAGTGGTGTTGCTGAGGTAAGGATCTACTGGTCTTTTGATAACGCTACCTGGAATGAGGACATCGCAGATAATGTCAACGACGTTTGGTATATCTATATACCCAGAAATACTTGGAGTCAGGCCTCAGAATGGCAGA
>CAZVPA010000240.1:0-2633 GCA_964628995.1 uncultured Nitrososphaerota archaeon
AAATGGGGAGAAATAGCTTTTGCAGAAAAGTTTGGAATGCCATCAGACAGAGCAATAAACGAGCTTGGAGGCGGAGGAAAACCATCAAAAGCAATAGCCCTAGAAGTCATTAAAGAATGGCTTGAACCACAAGGTTATAAGGTGACTAAGGAAGAGGAGATTAAAACAGATTTAACCGAAAGTCATAGAGGCTACACCGACTTAGTGGCAGAAAAAGACGGAGAAGTTTTAAGGATTGAAATTGAACATAGAAGTCCAAAAGAGCAGGTAGAGAGGAATATAAGGAAAAATTTAGAGTATGCAGACACCCTTTACATAATAACCAGCGATGAAATGGCCAAGAGGAAGGTAATACAAGTAGCCTTTAAAACATTGTTTAGATTACATAGAGAAAAACCTGACAAAACTTTTGTTATTAAGATAGCGAGCATAAATGAGCAAAAGAAAAATAAATTCAAAAGCTGGTTTGAAGTAAAAAGTTAGGCGATTATTTATTCTTAAATTAAATAAAAGTTTCTAACATAACCATTCTCTAGGTCAGTAAAGGTCACACAGAACTTCTAAATTAAATTTCCGAGTATGAAAATTCTTATAATGTTACAATCTACATTAAGTTAATTGGGGAGAAGAGGTGCCACTTAAAAAGAAAATTATACTAAGTTTGATAACTATTCTTCTGGGCTGTTTGTTATTTTACATTTTTGCAACGCCTTATATTTTGCCAAATATAGCACCGCCAGTGGTAGAAGCTGATCCAGACAATGATGGATTAACTAATAGTCAAGAAAAATCGCTAGGCACTGATCCTTTAAATCCGGATACAGATAATGACGGAATTAATGATGGTAAAGAAATAGAACTCAGTACGAGTCCGGTTGATTTTGATACGGATGGAGACGGCCTCGGAGATGGACAAGAAGTGCAGCTTGGTACTGATCCACTTGACATAGACTCTGACAACGATGGAATTGAGGACGGATATGAAGTCCAAAGTTTAGGGACTAGTCCGTTATTAGCAGATACGGATGGAGATAGATTGTCTGATAATGAAGAAATAACTTACCGCACAAATCCACTTCAAATAGATACGGACAATGATGGTTGCTCCGATTATGATGAAATATTTGTCAGAAATACAGATCCGACAGTTCCTGACATATTTGTAATGTTATCTTTGACTGATTCGGAAACAGATCTACCGATCAGCAATGTGAAAGTATACATTGATAACAAAAATGTTGGAACCACGTCTAATGAGGGCACATTACGTGTACTCATGTCAATTGGTGAGCATTCATTGGGCATAGTGGTGCCTAAATTTGGAGAACTTAACGTCGGATACATAACTGTTACTAACCAAACAACTACATTGCTTCGGTATGTGGATATGCCTAACCCCATTTTGACTGCATCTGTTAAAGTGGATGAATGGGTGGAATGGACTCCATTACCAAATGCTGTAGGACAAGTGACGATCACAGTAGCTAATAAAGGTGACCTACAATCCGAAGATACTATGGCGTTAATTCTGATATACGATGCGGATGACCGCACTATAATAAGTCAAGAGCTTATTAGAATTGGAAGCATCGCCCCAGGGGAGAGCATCACAAAAACATCAGGTAAATTAGACACTTCTTACTGGCACACCGACTATGTTTGTGTAGTTCTCCTAGATAGAAGTAGATACTCTCCAGAGTTTGACATCTACGATTTAACTGCACCTGGCTCTGTTCTCGATGATATTGCACGTGAAGTTATTAACTATTTGAGGGAGCATCCTGACGTCGCTGAAAAGATACTTTGGGCATTTTTGAATCTTATAGGATAATCTGAAAGGATAGTTTCGTCTAATTTCCCTTTTTTTGCTAGGATCATAATGTAAGAACGAGTGAATTTCAGAAATGGTTTAAAATGGAAATATAGATATCCTAAAATGGAATTGGTGAACAAAATTTCTTTAATAATTTTATCTTTTTGAACTACGTCAGAGGTGACCTTTAAGCCGCGGATTTATAAGATAATCTTGACCTTTTATGTTCCTTTTTTCTAAAATATTCTTCTACATATTCTTCTATTCCAAATTTTTCTGAAATCATTTAATTTTTATCAAGAACTTGAAATACTGGGATCGCCAATATTTCGTCCTTCTCTAGTCTTTCTACATCAAGTGAACGGAAGGCGTACAGTCTTCTGTTGACTTCGAAATAGAGCAGGTCTCTATAGTCTCCTTTCCTTATCCAAAGAGAAGGCTTTGGACTCAAACCCGTCTTTTTCGTTCTTCTGTTATATTCTTCTCCAAGTTTATCATGTCTTGATTTCAGAATTACACCACAATCCGCACATTTCCACTCAATAACTTGCGTTCTTCGGCTTTCATAGACTACTCTTCCAGTAAAATACGTCCTACGATGACAGATTGGACAGTAAATGTTTTTGATTTTAATCTTCATGTTCGCTTTCCATTAAGCTGTAAAGCCTATACTTTAGCTTTTTTAAAGCATCAATTAAAGAAACAACCTTTACCTTAGTATTATTGTTTAACTCAAGCAATGACAAAGCAGAGCCTCTAATAGCTTCATACTCTTTAAGCAAGGCTCTATAACGCCTAATCTTCTCATCACAAATCCCAA
>CAZVPA010000241.1:0-2607 GCA_964628995.1 uncultured Nitrososphaerota archaeon
AGGGTAAAGCAGTAATGACAGGATAATCAGCAATAAGAAGAATTGCCTAATCAGCCTCCATCACCCTCTTCACCCTAGCCCTCAGTAACACATGTTCGAAGCTCACGATTTCACGATCAGCAATACTCTTTAATTCGGATAATGCCTCCCGGATGGAATACCTGATGAACTCCGACCTACTATAGAATAGCCCCAATTCGACAAGCCTATCAATAATCGATACCAGGTTCTCCGGGATCCTTATGGATATCCGCTTCACATGTACCACCTATAGTGTCATTAGTGTGTCTCTCAACTCTTCAATGCTTTCTGGTATTCTCAGCTTTCTTAGTGCCCCCAACACACTTTCCACATCGTTTCCTATGACTTCGGCGATGACGAAATGGGTTTCTGTGCTATGTATTGCTATTTTTACTCCCTGGATGTTGGCGGTATTCAGGTTTCTCCCCACCATGAATAGGTTATCGACAATACTCTCATCGCTATCTATGAGCTCCGTCAGCCTAGTGTTCCCCACCCTATATTTCTCCATTAGCCCCTCCTCCCTACTTATCTCGTATATTACGATGTTTGCTATCCCATATCTTGACAGGAGATATTTTGCCACATCCATATCAGTTATGTGTTCGCTCCACTCGATATCCCGTAGGGAATCTATGTATTCACGTACCTTGTCCCTATTCACCAACCATCCATGGGATCCGCATCTGATCAGGAATCCACCCTGCTCCAACGCGTCCGCAACAAGGCTATCTATCTCGTTGATCCCTATTACATCATGCCTTGCTATTTTGCCTATGATGTCAGGCTCCACTATTATGTATCTATTTTGTGTTGTCTTGGCTTCGGATTCTCCCTGTAGCCTCCTAATTCTGCTCCTTATCCTCTCCCTACTGGAGAATTTCTCCTTGATGGCGGCATATATTTTGTCGATCCCGTATGCGATGAGGACACCGATGATGAATGCTACCGCACCATATACTATCTCAATCACTCCACAGCTCACCCCTATACTCACTAATATATCTTGTCCCCGCCCGCCTACAGAATTCTAGCATATCCCTTATGCTCACACCGAACCCATATACCCCAACAATAACCCTGCTTCCCTCCTCCTCTACGGCAACAATGCCTAGTTTCTTATCCCTGAATATCCCCACAACAGCCATGATCCTATCAATCTTCTCCAAACTACATACCACATCGTTAATATGGAGAATTATGTGGTTTTTCCCATCCCTAGGACTGTACGCCACTGGGAGGAGCTGCTGGTCATAGATAAATGCGAAATCCGCCCTACACATAGTCCTCAATGTATCCGCCATATCCATAACCCCCCTGGAGCCATGGAGCATGCTCAACAATCTCGCAATACTCCATGGGTCATATATCGTGGTATCAACAAACCTTACGGGGACACCCCCACTATCCAGACCAAGCCTCCCATATAGCTCCCGCGCTGGGATAGAACCCTCAAGATCCTGTTTATGTGCAACGAAGATAATCTCAACATCACCACAGTACTTCCTGATCATCTCCATGACATAATCCCAATACTTCTTAACTTCCTCAAACCGCTTATGGTCTGCCGAGTCAACAACAAAAACAATCTTTTTTGCGGCCCTGAAGTATACCTCATATAGCTTCTCATTATACCTGAGCCTCCTCTGGCCGGGGAAGACCTCTATCTTGAGTCCACCACGCTGATATACTTCTATTCCATTACTCATCTCCGTTTTCTCCGCAAGTTCCACATTTAGGGTCTCCAGATAAACCTTAATACTACTCTTACCAGCTCGATCGAGACCAACAAATACGCATAACATTATGATCACCTAGCTAACTGTGGGGGAAAAAAGAAAAAAGGAAAAGAAAGAAAAGAGAGATTATAGCGCCGAGAGAATTTTCTTGTACAATCGTAGTATTGTAAATCTCGACACGCCAGAGGCCTTCTCAACCATTGCTGTGCTAATTCCATGTTTTCTCGAAAATATGTACACTATTACTGCGGCGGCTACTCTCGGATTCTCTGGCAATACTGTCGCTAATCTATGGTTTGTTATAACAGCATGGATCTTCTTCGAGATCTCTATTTTCTGGTCAATTGGTATACTAAGGTTATTTAGTATTCTCCCAATTTCCTTCTTTAGCTCAGTACCCTCGTACCGTGCTACTGTTGCCTTGATTTTTATGAATTTGCTGAATGTCACTCTATATTTTGTTCTTCTCCTTATCTCGCGTAAATACTTTGCCGGCTGAATCGGTATTACCTTGTTCATTTCCCGCCACAAGATAAAACACACGACATCAGGTAGAAAGACACTTAGTTTTTTCTTCAATCTCGGGAATAGTGTTATGACATCGTTTATTACTCTAGTTATATCAACAAGCCTCTCATCTATTCCTAGTGCATTGAGAATTTGGGATGCTATCTTCCGTACCCTTGTCCTCCAGAGCCGTTTTAATGATTCTTCGCTGTAAAATGTTGTCTTTTTTCTGCTTCTTGTTTTTACGAGTTCTAGTACCTCGTTCTTTGCCAACACTAGTGTCCTTCCATCGTATTGTACTATGAATCCTTCTTGGGAGGCTTTTATCGTACAGTGAAGG
>CAZVPA010000242.1:0-2603 GCA_964628995.1 uncultured Nitrososphaerota archaeon
CAAGATTGGTTAGACCATCACCATCAGCATCTTGGGAAGCATCACCAGAATCCAATGGATTACTCTCTTAGATGATACTTTTGGAGCATTTAATGTGGTGGAATTTGACATAGTTTCTCCAAAACAAGTGTATTAGTGTTTCCTTGTCCTAGTAGTGTAAGAGTCGAAAGTTTTGGGTGTGCTGTCAAGTTCTTTTACTAATAGCCATTTCCATAGTGGTATGTATCTTATTACTCTGTTATTGATCCTTGTTTCATCCTCGAGATCCCATGTGATCACCAAAAGATTTTTACATCCCAGAAGCTTGCTTGCTTTGATTAGTGCCTTTATTTCTCTCTCGTTTACCTCGTAGATGTCGCTCGCATAGGTTACTTGTATAAGTTGCCTTATGTTTTGCCCCTCTTTTACGACAAAATCAACCTCGTTCTGTCGGTAATCTTCCCAGTAGTATATCTCCCAGTCATTAAACCAGTAGCTCTTTCTTCTCAGCAGCTCTATCGCCACGAGATTTTCCATGAGATTTCCAATGTTTTGAGAGATTTTGAATCCTATCGTGTTTATTATCCCATTATCCACACAATAGACTTTCTTTGGCGATATGTACTGGGTTTTGAGTTTTGGCGAGTACTTCTCTATTAGGAATATGAGGTATGCGTTTGATAAATAGTGGGAGTAGTTCTTTATCGTCTGCACGCTTTTTACTCCAAGAATATTCCTTAGTTTGTTGAAGGAAACCTTCATTGCTGAGTTCGAAACGTAGTATCGTGCGAGCTCCCTCAGCACACCTCTATATTTGATATTGTATCTCTGTATTACGTCCCTCTCTATAATGTCCTTATAGTTTTCAGCCAAAAAACTCCTACCCAACCTATATGCCAATGGAAACCCCCCAATCTCCAGATACTTCCTCAGGAAGCCCTTTATCTTCGCAATACTCTGTGTTAGGTATATATTGGGACTAAAATCATTAAACAAAAGGTACTCCCTGAAACTAAAGGGGAACAACTCAAAGTCAATATGCCTACCAGTCAAAACAGTCCCAAGCTCCCTACTCATAAGCCTAGCATTACTACCAGTAATAATTATTTTTTTCGTCCGCAATAATCTCGAAACAAACCTCTCCCATCCCTCAACCCACTGGATTTCATCAAAAACAATAAACTCTACCTCCCCCTTCAAAGAGTATATGGCCTCTAGAACCATATTGAGCTGATGAGCCCTCAGTTGCAATCTCTCATCCTCAAAATTGACATATGCAGCATTCTTATTCCTAGTAAAGAGGAAAGCCAAGATCGACTTCCCACACCTCCTCACACCAGTAATTATATTGGCAACGTCAGTGGAAATACTCCCCATTTTCAGCTCTCTAGGTATAATCCTCTCCCGCACTAATTTCTCCTTTAATTGCTCCTCAGTATCAATAATAGCAACCTTAATACTCTCAATACTTACCATAACCACCACCAATACTTAACCTACAAACTTAAGAATTATTAAAAAGTTTAAATTACTAACGAAAAAATTTAGCAAATTTTCCAGCAACTGCTCTTCCATCTCATCATAGCTAAAGCACTCGGATATGCTACTTAATATACGCCTGAAGAACACCCCCATAAGCCTTGATACTCCAATTCTACATCCAATCATTATACTCCTCCATCACACACATATATCACCTTCCGAATCCAACTTGGAGATGAGAGAAGCATCAAAGCCCTTCCGATTCCCCACAACAACAATTTTGGAGTCCCAGTATAGACAAAATAACAACACTAAAAGAGATCCAGCAAACTCAAGCAATTTAGAACCATTAGCAACACAAAGGTGGTTGGATATAAAAAGCTTTAGTGTCGCTAGAGCGAACATACACACCAATGCTTGAACTTTTATAATGATCTTACCCACAGGTTCAATATAGCAATTAAAAAAATCAGTAGACAAGATAAGGGCGAGAGGCAATCCTACGAAGCCTATGCCTGCGATAGATAAGCAGGAATGAGAAAACCATAACAACAACCACAGCCACAATAATGGTAATATTCCTCAGTCTCCTAACACTTCTAACACGCGGATTATCATTAGGATCCAAAGGATCAGTACCAGCACTAACCTCCTCACCATCACCAAAACCATCACGATCACTATCACTATTGTCAGGGTATGTGCCAAGGCTATACTCCTCAAGGTTACTTAGACCATCACCATCCTTGTCGCCAGAAGCATCGTCGCTTAGGGGGTCGAGGCCATGGCTTACCTCCCAGCCATCAGGCATGCCGTCATCATCGGTATCATTCCTGCATGGATCCGTAGAGTATATGGAGACCTCGTGTCCATCGATGATGCCATCATCATCTGTGTCGTTGTCGTACGGGTTTGTCCCATGTAGCCTCTCCTCGCCATTGCTTAGGTTGTCGTTGTCGAGGTCCTCACCAGGATATATAAAGGCCTCTATTGGATATAGCAGAGGTTTATTATCTGCAAGTCCCGATGTTGGGTTGATAATATATGGCTCGTCGACGATCCAGTCTCTGTCCCAGTCCGGTCCCTCTACCCCCCAGTAGTTTCCGTATGTCCCATTGTCATACTTGTTTAGTGAGTCATCA
>CAZVPA010000243.1:0-2585 GCA_964628995.1 uncultured Nitrososphaerota archaeon
TCTACCTTAGAATGTATATAGGGATCTTGGTTTTGATAACAGGAATAATAATATTGGCTACGAGAAATAAGCAATATATGTTTTCTTGGAAAAAATTGACACTCCTAGGAATGGTAGCCTCATTTAATAAAGGTATGAGTGGCGGTGGATATGGACCCATTATTACATGTGGCCAGATACTCTCAGGTCTCAACGAAAAAAACGCCATAGCCATTACATCGCTAGCCGAGGGGCTAACGTGCTTCATTGGGGTAGTAGCCTATGTACTCATCGGGAGTATAGTTGACTGGACACTAGCACCATACTTAATAGCTGGTGTTGTTCCTTCAGTACCACTATCAACCTATACCGTGAAGAAAACAGGAACCAGAAAACTTAGGGTGGCTGTTGGCATATTCACGATACTTTTAGGATCGATCACAATTATCAAGGTTTTGCTGTAAATTTTAAATTCATAAAAACACACCCTAAATAGGTATCTAAAGAAACCAGAACAAAACCAAATAGAGTCAGAAAAGGAAGGTTTTGTCTGAAGATAAACTAACTAGCTGGTAGATGTCTGAACTCATGCCCCACACATTCAAACTCCCAGCTCCCCAGAGAAATAATGACCTACCTCTCGGATGCGACTAGGACTTCCCGCAGTATTTTATGATAAATTCTCCATGGTTTCCTTTTTATATAGTAAAACTATTTGTAATAAATGAGAAGGCTTAAATGGTGTCAACACTGGAGCCAAGCGCCGAAAAAATAATAGAATGGTTCATCAAACACATAGACGAAATATTCGCCAAACACCCAGAACTCAAAAAGAAACTTTACGAAAAACTAAAAGAAGAAATCGAAGAAAAAATGGTGACCAGGGCGGAAATAAAAGAAATACTAGTAGTAATCAAGGACCTCCAGCAGCAAGTCAAAGACCTCCGGGAGGACTTCAACAAGCTGAGTAGCGACGTTAGAGACCTCCAGCAGCAAGTCAAAGACCTCCGGGAGGACTTCAACAAGCTGAGTAGCGACGTTAGAGACCTCCAGCAGCAAGTCAAAGACCTCCGGGAGGACTTCAACAGGATAGCCACGCGATTAGAGCTTCGGTTAGAGGCTCTTGGTGCTAGGTGGGGTATCCTATCTGAAAGTGCTTTTAGGAATGCTGTGAAGTTTTTGGTGGAGAGGTTTTTTGGTGGTCGTGTGGATAAGTGGGAGTATTATGATGATCAGGGATATGTATATGGTGTTCCATCTGTTGTTGATGTGGATGTTTTGATTAGGGATTCGGAGCATATTCTTATTGAGATACGCTCTAGGATAGATCGTCCAGATGTTGTTATCTTTAAGCGTATTGCTGATCTTTACGAGAAAGTGGTCGGTGTCCATCCAAAGTTGGTTATGGTTTCGCCATATGTTACATCTTCAGCGATGAATTTGGCATCCAAGCTAGATATAGAGATAATTAAGGGTATCCCAGAACCCAGTTGACCCACACCAATATAGGAAATCCTAAGATTCCCTAGCGAAAAGGCTAAGACTATCATCTACTCGAAGTTCCTCTAAGGATACCTATAGGACCAAATCACTAGTATTCGCTGATATAAACGATTAATCTCTAAAAGAGTAGGGAATTAAAATTAGATAAACCACGCACCAACATATTCGTCGGCTATGATTCTTTTCCTTTTCAGGCTATATCTCACATTCGAGTATTCTTTCTCTACGTCGCTGATTATGTCTTGTAGTGGGAGTATCACATAAGACTTTTCTCCAACCCTCATACTTTGTGCGGTCTCGTTCCAATCTGAGACTATTTCCGATATTATTTTGCCCTTCTTGAGGACTATCTTTGCTTTCTTATCCTTCCTTATTATCTCTAATCCATAGGAATCTCTGTATTTCTGATAGAGAGACCTATTCCCTAAAATGGTGTCGATTTCGCTGGCTATTTTCTTCCTTAATCTTTCGATTAGTTCTTTTATGCACTCACCAGAGTTCTGGAGAAACCAAATTACTGATTCCTCATCGGATGTATCCGGAATGAAATACCACATCAAACTTATCGGTCTCCATACGGTTTTATTTTTTTTTCTTGACTTCTATGGGGACTAAAACGCTCATTGATAGACCCCCAAACAGTATCGAAAGCCCGCCCAGAGTTTTAGCCAATACGCAGTTACGGTCTCTTTTTGGAATAATATATTTTAGGCTCTTTCCGAATAATTCTTCAAAATGTTCTTGGAGCATCACGGGATATACAGTCCCTGAATCAAGAATTGCCGTTACCTCTTTGCGATCATCTCTCTTGAATGGATTCTCTATTTGTGCGGTAATAACATACTCTAGCTTTTTCCTTTTCCCTTTTTTCTTAACCATAATTATCACCTAGATCCAAAATAAAAGATTATCAATTTTTAGTATTTTCTCTTAAATTTCTTATTTCTTGTATTCGTCGATATCTCCTTTAGTTTCTTTTTTTCATTATATGAATCATAAAACTAACCCCCTGAGGGAATTGGAGGTTTTGTGTTGATTCGTATGTGACGTGTTTCTGCCCGATGAGGAGGACTGTTGCGTGGATGCATGGGTGTCCTAGATAA
>CAZVPA010000244.1:0-2572 GCA_964628995.1 uncultured Nitrososphaerota archaeon
AACTTGAGGATTGGCTTACAAACATGAGAAGATTCGATCCAGATGGAGATAAAATAGCGACGGAAGTTGAGAGGATCATACGGAGAGAAACAGGAGAGATCCCCGTACATATAGTTGCGGCGGATAAAAGGCTCCAAGATGCCATATATGTATTTGAGTCAATGGGAGGAAAAATAATGCATGTTTGGAAGCAGATACATGCATTCTGGGGCTACATAGATACCTCAAAAATTAGGCTATTATCGCAAAACGACGCAATAGGCCTAATAGAGTACCATCATACGAATTATACTTTATATTTGAGAGTGTCAATACCACAGCTTAGGGTAGGAACAAATGCATATAAGATCGGGAATTCGTCATATGTCTATAACTCCAGCACGCCATGGGGACAAGGTTTTTTCGGGGACCCCAATACGACATTAGTGATTGTGGATACGGGAATAGATGATACGCACCCTGAACTCGGATCGTATCAAGATCAAGGATTTGGAACAGCAAAAATAGTCTACTGGAAAGATATCTCCAACACATATCCAGATTCCCCAGGAGATGGACATGGACATGGGTCGCACTGTAGTGGAATAGCTGCTGGACAAGGAAACCCTGCAGATCCATATGGCCCAAATGCACATATGGGTGTTGCACCACATGTAAGTCTGGGAGGCATAAAAATATTTGATGATGGTGGCTGGTTTGTCGATAGCAATTATCAATTTGCGGATTATCTTTTAAACAACAAGACGACATATCATATAGTTGTTGCGTCCCATAGCTGGGGTGGTCCAGATGATGCCACATTAGAAGAACTTATGAACAATCTTGTATTTAATGGTATTGTTCAGGTGGTAGCTGCTGGGAATGATGGAGCGAATGCTAACATTGGTTCTCCGGGCTCTGCGGATCTAGTAATAACTGTTGGTGCGATAAATGACCTTAATAAGATGTCTTGGTATTCTACGTCTGGAGATGCTACTACTGGGAACACTATTAAGCCCGATGTAACTGCTAATGGTGGTAGTGGATATGTTAATGATACTTTTTCGAGTGATGATGAGGATGGAAATGGATACATAGGCATGGTTGGTAGTGCTGATTCCAACGATGCAAATAATAATCCTGGCGCAGATAACTATGTTGACTGGCCCGGAACATCTATGGCAACACCACATGTTTCGGGCCTCGCAACCTTGATAATTGACGCTCTAGGAGGTTGGAAATTATGGGATTATTCCTCCATATCAGCCCTCAAAGTCAAGATGATAATACTAATGACAGCCGTAGAATTCACGAGAAAAGAGCCAGCATATCCTGGATATTCCGAACAGCTAACTCCTCCACTCAACAGAGGGGGCAAAGACAATGTTGAGGGTTATGGCAGAATAAACGCAGACGCCGCAATAATGGCAATAACTAATACTCTTTCTCTAGGAACAACATATTCATATTTCCTAGGTTCAAACAACTCCGCCGCATGGGCTCAATCAATAGCACCAAGAGCATGGGCGGGACACATACATTTAGAAGCTGGAAGCAAATATAGAATAACCCTAGATGTTCCCCCCAACGCAGATTTTGACGTTTATGTATATGGGCCAAATCCAGATCAATATGGTCAACCAATCCTAGTAGCGAGCGGAGCCAACGAGACCCTCGGTGGAAGAGAGACCGTAGAATTCATCGCAGGCAAAACCGGTGACTACTACATTGTGGTTAAGTGGATCGATAGGAGCCAAACAACACCATCTGTGCCTGATGAACAGAATTGCGGAAAGTTTAACCTTACAATATCATTGCTTGAAACTGGAATCCCCGTAGTAGAGATTATGAAGCCAAGTAATGGATCTACAGTCCATGGAGTCACAAAAATAGAGGTTAATGCTACAGATGTCGATGGAACAGTATCTAGTGTCGTTTTAACAATATCAAACTCGACATGGAATACATCAATCGACATAACAAGCAATTATAATAGCTCAACCGGACTATATGAGTACTATTGGAATACAACTCTTGTTAATGATGGAAGATACAACATCACCGCAAATGCTACCGATAACGATGGAAAAACAAACTATGATAGGATCACAGTATTCGTTAGAAATTATATTCCACCAATTTTATTGGTGGATGATGATGCTGGGGATTCCTATGAGAGCTACTATGAATCCGCCTTACAGGCACTTGGTTATCAAAGAGACACAGACTATTTGTATTGGAACGTTGATATTAATGGCACACCTGACGAAATGATTTTGAATAATACCGTCATAATAATATGGTTTACTGGCGACGACTATACAAGTACATTAACGACAAATGACCAGAATGCCCTAGCTAGGTATCTTAGTAGAGCTGGCCAGCTATTTATATCTGGTCAGGACATAGGATATGATATAGGGGATACATCATGGTATGAAACATGGCTAAAGGCCATATATGAGCGAGATGATACTAACATAGACAATGTTACTGGTGTCTCTGGAACAATATTTGATAGTGCATTTTATCTTCTTAGGGGTTCGGATAGTGCAAACAACAATAATTGGCCCGATGAAATAGCTCCAACAGG
>CAZVPA010000245.1:0-2567 GCA_964628995.1 uncultured Nitrososphaerota archaeon
ACATGCATTATTATCACTAAAGATATTTACCCTAACAATTGTTCCCCTAAAAAGAATTAGGTAAAAATATTTAAAAGTTTTCTTTCTGGGGTGTGGAGTGTCGATAATATCGGAAAATGGCAAAATGACGAAGATCTATACAGCAGTCTATCGCTCCTAAAGATGATGTTAGTATCATTGGGCAAAACGATCTTCTGAGCACGACTTCAAAGACAGCATAGATATAGAACTATGCTACTATCACGCACTACGGTTAGCTATTTTAATCTTCTTTATAAGTTCTACGACATCGCAATATCAAAATGAGGGATGTCACCACAATAATTATTATGGGTAGGTATGCCAGCTTGCTACTCCGCTGGCCACCACCTTCCTCTGGTGGTGGGAATGTATCCACAATTATTATGGTTGTGGTACATACGAATATTGCTGCCTTCAATAGGGTATATCGGTTGATGATTGATCTTCCATCGAGGTTGAATATTCCTGCTGGGTCTTCTTCGCTCCCGCCTCCCACCGCTACACCTATGATTATGTTTTCGCATAGTGGGATGTATGGGCATTCCTCGATGAGGACTTTTTGGGCATCCCATAGGAGTTGTTTTATGATTGATATGTTCTCCTCATGGTAGAAGGCCTCCTCTATAAGTAGGTTATAGGTATCATTCTTCCAGTCATCAATATATATTACTGGTATGCTCCTGAAGGATTCTAGGACGTATGGGAGTCTATCAACATAGAGCCTATCGACCGCTATTCCATAATTATCATTGATTATGCGTATTAGGAAATCAGTATATGTCATATTTGTAACCTCCGCATGTATGCCGATGTCCTCAAGGTTCTCACGGAGTTCTGATGCCACACCCAATAGTGAGGGGTCATTGTAGCATATTATTTCCAACACTATCTCCCTATTCTCCATATCCTCTAGCCATCCATCACCATCCCTATCCGTAATGTTTACCGATTCTAGATACTCCCGAGCTATCTCAGTATAGTTTATCTCTGAGGGTATGACAGGCCTATAGCACCAATCCCCAATGATGGTTGGTAGTGGTGAGTATAGTGGGCGTGCCCATCCCCCGAAAACATCCCCACATATTCCTGTCCTATTAAATGCGTAGTATAGTGCCCTACGGACCCCCGTCATATTGAGTGGCCAACGGTTAACATTTATTATTGCCACCAATTCGCTCAGTTCATATGTATATTTTAGGGTAAGGTTTGCATTTGTTAGGTTTGTATAGTACTCCCACAGGTCTATGCCTGATGCCATATCTATCTCACCACTAAGCATTAGGGAGGTTATTTCTGCTGGATCCGTCACCACCCTGAACTTGACTGTTTTCATGTATGGCCCTCTGAACGCATCTGGACCGTAGGTATCTATGTATTCTGGAGTTAACCTATGCCACTCCCAAATAATGTTTCCATTCTCATCCACAGCCCTCATGAAATAGTTGGGGTTCCTCTCAAGGACGAATATCTCTGACTCTCCCGGTGTCTGCTCATCCCACCATGTGAGTCTAAATGCACCATAGCCAGTAAGTATGAGGTCATCGGGTCCAGATGGTGTATATTCCGTGACCATCATGGGTACAACATCCCATCGGGGGAATGTCCCATTTGATCCACCCCAGACCTCAGCCCTCTCATATATGTGTTTTGGATATATGGGTATGTCCAGCAGTTTCCTCGCAGTCATGTATCCTGCTGTGTTGAGGTATACCCTTACCATGGTATCATCAACAATGGTTACATTAATGAGTACTTCCAGGAGACCAGACCATCTGTATTCACCAACCCACTTGAGGAAGTCCAATGTGAATTTTATGTCTGAGGAATCGAGTTTTTCCCCATCAAAGAAGAAAATATCGTCCCTAATCCTGAGCGTCCAGACACTAATATTCCCGGGAAGAACCTCCCATGTCGGCGTCCCATTCAAAACCCAAGGAATATCATGTAGGGGGTCACTATAGTTATATGGATTCGGAATAACCAGGGGCTCAAAAATGAGCCCCAAAATGAATACATCACTAAATGTTAATGGAGATACCGGGTTGAGTCTAGCAATAGGCCACCTCAACGCGACGCATAGACCAGCATTTGTATCCACAGTAACACTATCCACCATACCATTCGCGGCAACCCCAATACCACATATGCTAACCAACAGAAGAATATATAGGATACTAACCATACTGCTCAATGATACCCACCCACAAATACTAAAAAAACACAATTAAATCCATACCCAAATTTCTGCCACAGATTTCCCACCAACAAGCACATTTTACCATTATCCTAGATCGATCATATCCACAAACATCAACAGGCGGTATTGACAAAAAACCACGCTGGCCATATATTATGTGACTCTACCTCTCCTGGGATAGAGCTACCAGCCCTATTCCATAGGCTAAGAAACAAATACCGTATGAAGCCATTATCAGGACGAAGCAAGTACGCTTGGAGAAGAGCAATACCCAAGCTAAATCGGGTACTAATCGATGACCTACCTAAAAAAAGAAAGAAGGACAATCTATTGGGGCTTTAAGCGGGGG
>CAZVPA010000246.1:0-2515 GCA_964628995.1 uncultured Nitrososphaerota archaeon
ATACTATATAGACAACAGCACCCTAGCATTGCATGCGTGGGGAGGCCCCCCAGACGCAGAAATATTTTTCACGTATGGCACAGGCATGGTAATACTCAATAATTCGGAATTATACGCTGACCTATATGGATATGGAGAAACAGTGTTCTACTATGATGATGGCGTCCCCGTCTATGCGGAGCAATACTGGTTTTTCGCAATACCATTTTTCCTGATCTACACATATATGGAGATCGAAAACACACCACTTAATATGACTGCAAGAGGCTTTGGATTTGGACTCGGAGTACTTCCCTATCACGGAACAATCATACTGAGAAATATTGATTGGTATATACATGGATATGATTATGGTGCACTATTTGGTGTGCTTGGTTATTCTGCACATGTCGAGATGAATAACTCAGTATTTCACATTAGGGGTTATGATGATTCGTACTCTTATGGATTTTTCTATAGGGGCTCGACCTTAAATCTCTATAACTCCGAGATAATCCTAGAGTCGTATGCGGATTCGTATATTCGGGCATTCATATACACAGAGAACTGGCGCTATAGTATATGTGCTGATAGGTGGTATTGGTATGGTCCATCATACTATACCGTGAATAATACTACTGTGGAGGCCATCGGCCAGATCCCCTTGGGTATTTATGCTTCAAACAGGACATATGTTTCGATAAATAATACTAGGTTTGTTGGTTTCTCAAATGCTGTCTATCTTCAATATAGATGTGATAGCAATATTACCGATAGCGTTTTTGAAAATAATACTGTGGCTATATACATAGATTTCTCCAATGCGAGTATAAGTAATAACATACTCATCAACAATGAGGAAATAGGCATCGAAGTACTTGACTCCCACAATGTGGAAGTAGTTAGCAACGATATTAGAAGTTCGCTTCATGGTATCTGGCTGGAGAGATCTGTAAATCTGACTCTTATTGGAAACAAATTGATAGATGCTGGCATATCAATCTTTGGGGAGAAGATAGAGCATTTTAGGACGCACACAATATCGGATGACAATACGGTTAATGGGAAGCCAGTATACTATGTAAAGGACATGAATAATTATGTTGCTCCGTCTGGTGCTGGAGAAGTAATTGTTGTGAACTCTACTGGAGTAAAAGTATTCAACCAAGAAATATCAAACCCATCTATGGGTGTATTAATAGCTTTCTCAAATGACACAGAACTATATGGGCTCAATGTATCAGAATGTATGTATGGGATATTCCTAGCATACTCATACAGAGCAAACATACACGATAATTCGTTCAGAAATACCGGAATATTGCTATGGGACTCACACGATAATATTGTGGAGAACAACTTGGTGAACGGAAAACCAGTACTATACTTAGAGGACGCAGAAAACACCAAGATAACCGGGACATATGGACAGGTAATAGTTGTGGACTCGCTAAATATAACGATAGAAAATGTCACAACATCAAAAACGACAGTAGGCATAGAATTATGGAACACGGTGAGCTCAAAAATAATACGCACAAACGTCGAAAACTCAACATATGGAATACTAACAGGCGAAACACATAGTAGTTATATTTATGATTTGGAGACCAAAGGTTGCTGGTACGGAATATACACATACAACACGAACCAATCACTATTATTCTCAAATAAAATCATCAACAACATGTATGGGATAGTATCGAGAATATCATCCATAACAATAGAGGCCAACACTATCAATGAGACAAGTAGAAGAGCATTATATCTAGTAGAGTCAAACAACGCAACAATAATATCAAACACAATAAGCAATGGGGGCTCTGGCATAACACTAAGACTTTCCAACAGCAGCTATATAGCACAAAATACAATGACAAACATCAGCGAATCCGCCATAATACTGTGGGACTCCCGCGACAATACAATATACCTCAACAGTATGATTAACAATACACGTGGGATATATCTACTATCCTCCAGAGACAACACAATATATCTCAACAACATGATCAACAATATACGTGGAATATACCTATGGCTTTCTAAAAACAACACAATATATCTCAACAACATGATCAACAATTCTGATCAACTATATCGATATGCATCAAGCGCAAAACTAGACAATGGAATGATCGGCAACTATTGGAGTGGCTACAACGGGACAGACAGCAATGGGGATGGGATAGGAGACATTCCATACAGGGCACATGGACTAAAGGACAATTACCCCCTAATGAAGCCCATAGATTTCACACCAAAAATACTGGAGGTTCTCAGATCCCCCGACATACCATCAGAGGACGATATAGTAACAATAATGGCCAACATTACCGATGAAGAGGGCATTGAAGAGGTATACCTAAGATATCACAATGGCACAGAATGGTGTAGAACAAGGATGTATTTAAACACGACCACAGGCTACTACGAAGCAAAAATACCAACACTTCCGGGAGGAACAGAGGTCAGATATAGAGTATATGCCAGAGATAAAGAAGATCACTGGATGATTAGTGATATGTATAAATAT
>CAZVPA010000247.1:0-2508 GCA_964628995.1 uncultured Nitrososphaerota archaeon
TGTCATCGAGCTCGAAAAAATCTATGAGAAAATATTTGGAGACGAAGAAATTGATCTTGATGTTTTGTTGAGCCTTATTAGAAAAACTCCTGGCCTCAGTATTATCTCCATAAGAAAACTTAATGATGGGAGAATAGACCCTACTGTGAAAGATTTTGCAAATTATTGGTTATCAGGATCGCTGAGAGGTCCCTACACAATGAGGTTCTCTTGGATAACGATGTGGTAATACGGCTCGACAAGGATGGAAAAATAATAGGTATAGAGGTCTAGGACGCATCCAGAAGGGGCCTAAAAGAAATGGGTAGGCTACTAGAATAGGAATGCGGTAACTGTATAACTGTCCCACAGCTAAGGGGTTCTCCACTAACAATCGGCATACATGAAGCAATAAAAAAATGAACACATAGATAAACAGTCGAGGGGTTCGAGGGCCAACAACTCTCTTCTTCATCAGGGGATCCTACCATGGTTTTTGAGGGGTCTTATATATCCTTGGTTTTGCGAGAACTTTATATGTATAACCGAGAGCCAGACCAGCCATGAAGCCCCCTACATGTGCTGTATGTGCTATACCATCCACAATCCTTAGTATAACGAAGAGAGTCTCGACGGCCGCATAGAAAACAGCAAATTTCCATGCCTTAACCTTCACATATCCATACCTCATAATGATTATCAGCCTCCTATTGGGAAAGAAAACAATGTATGCGGCCATTGCACCAAAGACCGCTCCAGACGCCCCTATACAGCCAATGTCTGGATATGGGGACAATAGCGCATAAATTAGTGCTGCACCAATCCCCGAAGCTATATAGAATAGTATGAAGTATACATGTCCGTACACGTTCTCCAGATCATCACAGAAGACCCATAGAAAATACATATTAGCCACGAGATGTAGTATGCTACCATGCAGAAACATATGCGTTATTATTGTCTCAATATTCCTTCCCTCAAAAAACCTTGCCGGGACAAAACTGAAGCGATCCACAATCCAGGGATTATATACCTCAAGAATGAATACCAGTACATTAACCCCAATTAGGATCCAAGTCACAAATGGGACTATACGCTCAAACTCCTCCTCCTCGATCACTATCGCCATAACGAAACACCCCCAGTCTAACACTAATAATTGTTTAACAAGAAGAACCATATTTTGATAAAATAGTATAGCATGTAGTACCATTTTTCTTCTTCCATGATGGACACTGATGTCGTTAGGCTCTTGACGCACTCAAAAGAGTACTAATTATGCCCTCATGCTCAGAACTTATGGATCGGTAAGCAAGAAATCCATTTTATTAATACTTAGATAACACAGAACAGCACTAATAGGGATAGTAAACATCGCTTATCGCGTCATAATAGCGGAAAACAAACCTCTGAAATCAACAGAATCAAAATCCACACCTGAAATCAAGGCTCAATACTCAGCTAGGATTCTTAATAATGAGAAAACGAGTTGCAACCCCAACACTAGTCCCAGTAACCACAACCATGACCATAGCCCTAACCCTAGCACCAGCCCCAGCACTAGCCATAGCCACAGCCCTAACCCTAGCACCAGCCCCAGCACTAGCCATAGCCACAGCCCCAACAATGACACTAGTGCCAGTACTAGCCATAGCCACAGCCCTAACCCCAGTACTAGCCATAGCCATAGCTCCACACCGAGTAGCCCCAGCACCAGCCCCAACAGCCCAACCACTAGTAGCCCTAGCCAAAGCAAACCCCGCCTTACTCTCTTTCTAATCTCTTCCATTATCGCCTTCTCACCCTTCCCCTTTTTCTCCTCTCCCTGCTCCAGCTTCAGTACTAGCACCAGCCAGAGCAACAACATCAACAACCACAACTGCTCCAATAACAACTCTAACACAAGCACCAACAATGGCCCCAGCGCAAGCCACGATAGCATTTGCCCTAATAGTTTTTCGCTTGTTTCTGTGGGTTTTATTATGTATGGTGTTGTTGCGAGTGGAAATGTTATTGCTGTTATGTATATTGCGGTTTTTATGTTGTATATGAGATCCGATGTTATTGTTATTGTTTTCTCTCCCACCTTTATTGTCTGCCCTATTTGTTGCTGTAATGTTGGTATTATTTCTAGGTGTAGCGTTGTTAGTGCCCATATTGTTGCGATCAGTAGTGGTACCATTGTTAGTAGTCTTAGTACTATTTTATCTAGTTTTGTTAGGTCTTGTGTTTTTGCTACTGCTTTCTCTATATGGTGTCTTATTAGGTGGTATGATGCTATTATTGATGTGAAGAATAGTATATGTATTATCATTATTCACCCTCATAGTTTATGATCAAAAATGAGTATTATTCTTGGAAGCAAAATTTCGAGACACATTCTTCAAGAGCTATTGGATACTAACCGAGCATCTATATGATGCATCGGAGGGAGCCAACAAAAGACCAAGAGTAGATGTTAAGAATTAGTCCTAAATTCTCCCTCTAATAATAGCCTGAGGTGGAGTGAGAGCAACGATTTTTACCTTA
>CAZVPA010000248.1:0-2500 GCA_964628995.1 uncultured Nitrososphaerota archaeon
AAGGAACCCCCTCTAGTTTTTGGAAGACAATGGGGAAAATTCCTGCCTTTTGGAGCATCATTAATGGTTTCTTGGATACCGCAATACTATTGCGGAAAATAAGACGCAACATGATACTTCTTAGAGTCCTCTTTGGTTTGGGATTACCAGAAACAATATCAATAATAAGGATAGGAAAAAACCTTTCCTTATCCTAACATGTTCCTCCCAGAGTACATGAATAATCTATCCATAGACTATCACCATTCTTAGTACCCAATTAGGCAAACCACGTTTTTTGAATATTTTTGGTGTTTCACATTAGTATTGGGTGACATAAAGATGAGTGAAGAAATCGAGGAGGTTCTATGGGTTGAGAAGTATAGGCCAAAAACACTCGACGAAATAATTGACCAAGAGGATGTAATCTCCGCGCTTAAGGAATTCGTGAAAAAGAAAAACATACCGAACATGTTGTTCTCTGGCCCCCCAGGAACTGGAAAGACAGCCACAGCACTAGCACTTGCCCAAGACCTATATGGGAAGAATTGGAGAGCATATACTTTAGAGCTAAACGCGAGTGATGAACGCGGTATAGATATGGTTAGGACGACACTCAAAAATTATGCACGGACAAGAGTGATGGGTGAGATACCATTCAAGATCATTGTCCTTGATGAGGCGGACATGATGACTTCCGAGGCCCAACATGCACTACGACGAACCATGGAAAAATTTGCCGATATCTCGAGATTCATCCTGATATGTAACTACCCATCAAAAATCATTGAACCTATTCAGTCAAGATGTGCTGTGTTTAGATTCAAAAAACTCAATGAGGAAGCAATAAAGATGAGGCTTAGATATATCGCGGAGAAAGAAGGAGTTGATTTGAAGGATGACGGCCTCGACGCAATCATCGAGATTAGTGAGGGGGATATGAGAAAGGCAATAAATCTGCTTCAAAGCGTAGCATATCTAGATAAGCCAGTAACAAGAGAGCTTGTCTATAAAACTGCGGGGGTCGTATATCCAGAGAGAGTAGATAAACTAATAAAACTGGCTTTCGATGGGAAGTTTGAGGACGCAAGAAAAATGCTCCTCACTATACTTACCGAGGAGGGTGTGTCTGGTAGCGACCTAATTAGGGATATGTACTCAGCCATATCAAGGAACGCACTAAATATTAGTCCAGATGATAAAATAAGGCTCATAGAGCTGATAGGGGAGATAGACTTCAGGATCTCGCAAGGAGCAACTGATTATCTACAAATATCATCACTACTCGCCGCGATAACAGATCTAGGAAAGAAATACCGCGGCTCAAAATAAGGATACCTATGATGGTGCTATCTGATGCCCCGCCCACCCCGCGTAGTACCTTGGACTGAGAAATACAGACCGAGAACATTAGATGAAGTCATACTTTCAAAGGCGGCGCGGACCACAATAACCAATTGGTGGAGATCGTGGGTCATACTCTGGAATCTAAGGATCATATGGAATGAGAAATATCTTGATTCATGGTCAAGGTTTGTAAGAACAGATGAAGGAAAGAAATTTAGGAGAAAATACCTGAAGAAATGGAGAGAATACTTCCTTAAGGAATTCGAGAAATGGGTCAAGAATCCCAATACACAATCCCGGATATTCCAAGCTACTGGTATAGCGGAGATCAAAAAAACCTCCAGACCAGTCCTCGAAAAATGGCTTGAGAGAACCTGGAGCAAATTCTTATCCGACAATAAGATTGAAGAGAAGGACATACCCATACCACCCCTCCCGCCCTACAAACCACTATTACTTGTTGGGCCTCCCGGTTCTGGAAAGACCACTACAGCACTTGCTTTGGCCAATGATGAGGGAGCATTAACTATAGAGTTCAATGCTAGTGACGAGCGAAGCAAAAGTGTTGTTAACAGTATTATCAGAGAGGCATCAAAGAGTACTGGATTCTTCATCAGGATGGCCTTCCCACAAAAACCTCCAAGAATAATCCTACTTGATGAGGTGGATGGGATGAGTGCTCAACGAGATAAAGGGGGCTTCTCAGCACTACTTGAAATTCTTGATGAGATAAAACTCCCCCTAATCCTCACAGCAAACGTTATACATGACCCAAAAATCCGTTGGTTGATGAGCAAATGTATAACAGTATTTTATGATAGGCCCCGCGACTATGAAGCAAAGAAACTAATCAAGATGATAGCTAAAAGAGCAAAAATGGACGTCCCCGATGATGTAGTAAACTATTTAGCCAAATATGCCCCTGACTTCAGAAGCATCGTTGTTGCCTTAGAGACGTACTACTACACTGGGAAACTCCCCACACTATGGCACGATAGAATGTCCTCTCTTCAGGATGCCATACGCATGGCCTTTGGTATCAAGAGCAAGAGCGGGGATTTAAAAGACACTATAGACCTAGCCAAGAGATACTTGCAGGAGTCTGGCGAGGATATACTCGATTTGATGCTCACCGCATGGGAAAACGCATGGAATTTCATCAAAAAAGATGAAG
>CAZVPA010000249.1:0-1714 GCA_964628995.1 uncultured Nitrososphaerota archaeon
TATTTGTTGCCATACTCATCCGTAATATTAACTCCGATCTCTATGGTATCCGAGTAGTTTCCGCTTCCGTTGGGGGTTGTAATGCTGAGTAGGAGCTTCTCTATTGTTACCGACACTTCTTTCTGCACACCATAGTAGTATTGGTTTCCACGATATATGGCATATAGGCTATATGTCGCCGGGAGGTAGGTTAGGTTTAGTGTTATGTCTACGTATCCGCTCGAGTTAGTTATTTTTGTTCCAAGCGACTCATTATCGGTCCCGTTCCAGAACAGAAACTCTATCTCGGCACCTGATATGTAAGTCTCATTCTCATCATCCACAAGACGCAGCGTAATTGTTATCTGGGAACCGTACTTCCCCGAGGCATCATTTGGGCCGAGAATCACAGTTATTTCCCTATCAACTAGGAGTGTTCCAATACCCGAAGAGGGCTCATAGTGCTGATCACCAGCAAAAGAAACATTCAAATCGTATTCTCCGAATGGCAGCGAAAGTGCGGTTCTTATAATGGCATGGCCATCGCTATCCGTGCTATTTGACCCTAAATACTCCCAGGTCTCTGAGGATGAGTTATACAGGTAGAATTCTAGTGTCCTCTGCTCTATAGAGCTATTCTCGTTATCTACTAGCCAAGCCTCCAGAATAGCATCATTATCACCATATCTACCTATGCCAGAAACATTGATTACTAAGGTCTGCTCCTTAGAGACGCTCAGCTGTGCCCGTGATTCTCCGTATAGATAATAATCATCAGCTCTGTGGTACGCTACTAGTGTGTAGTTGGATGGCACCAAATCTATCTTGACAGCAATAGTAACATAGCCCGAAGAGTTAGTGGTACCTGAGTCTAGGAAAATATCGCCCATTGCGGATGATGCGTTAAGGTATACATTAGTATTAGATATGGACGTTCCTTCATTATCAACTAGCCTCACCAGTACTTCTAGAGTATCAGAATAATTCACAGTGTATGACGATTTATCTAAGATTACTATGACCATCTCTCTGTCGACACGCAACTTGGAGTATCCAAGTGAAGCCTCATAGTAGCTATTACCAGCGAAATATGCCTTCAATGTATAATTACCGTATGGCAGATCTATAACATAGTTAAGATTTGCGTATCCAGACGCATTTGTTTGAGCCTCACCCAGCAAAACCCAACTTATGTTGTCACTAGAAACGTTAAAGGAGACTGTAAGATTTTCGAGTGGTGTTCCTTCGTCATCCGTAAGTTTTGCGACTAACAGAATCGGATCGCTGTAGTTACCTTCAGCTTTAAAGACCACTATTGTTGTTAGTTCTTTCCTTACGGTCAGACTTCCCAGAGATTGGCACTGCTCATAGTAATCGTCGCCATTAAAGGATACTCTGAGATCGTAAGTACTGGGGGTGTAATTGAGCAGTATTCTGATGAAGACAGAGCCATCTGTATCCGTGGTGTTGCTTCTGAGTGTCTGCCATGTCCCATCAATAAGTATCTCAAACACAACAAGCTTATTACCTATTCCCGTAGACTCATCATCAGTTAATGTTGTACTTATAGTCACATAATCACCATAGTATCCAACGGTTGAAGAATCAGAAAGAACGGTTTTCTCCTTGTATATTGTGAGCTGCCCCGTTGCTTCGCATGTATCGTAGTATTGGTCTCCCGCAAAGCTAACTCGAATCGTATAGTTGTTTGGTGCGTAGCTGAGAGTTATAGTTA
>CAZVPA010000249.1:1724-2481 GCA_964628995.1 uncultured Nitrososphaerota archaeon
CGGCTCTACCATCGGTCTGTGTTGATGAGTTTCCAAGGTCTGACCAAGATCCATTGATGTATATGCTGAACACAACGGTTCTGCCCACCACCGGCTCCTTGTCATCGGTAAGAAGATATGTCGTTATCGTTATGTTGTCTGAGTAATACCCACTTGTAGATGGGTCTGAGAGGTTCGTTATTTCCTTATATACTGTTAGGGAGCCTATCGTGTACGTACCTTCGTAGTATTCGTTTCCAGCGAAACTTACATTTAGAACATGCACGCCATATGGAATATCGATCAGGAATTCTAATCTTGCTTCTCCATTATCATCGGTTGTGTTGCTCCCAAGATTGACCCAGCTACCACCATAATAAACATCGAAGGAAACTTGAACATTAGATATCGGGTTCTTCTCATCATCTGTTAGGTAGACTACGGATGTAGCATTATCAGAGTAGTAGCCACTGGTAGAAGGATCGCTTATGGCTGTCTTCTCCTTATAGACTGTCAGCACACCAGACTGCTCTGCTTGCTCGTAGTATGCGTCACCAGCAAAGTATACCTTAACACTATAATTTCCAGAGGGCCAATCAACTGTGAATACAACATATGCATATCCGCTTTTATCTGTTGTGTTTGAGCCCAGATCGACCCAGGATCCACCCACATAGATTGAGAATGTCAATAGCTTAGACGCTAATGGGTTTCCCTCATCATCAGTAAGAGTTGAACCTATTGTAGCACTGTCCGAGTATGTCCCCGTCGTGCTGGG
>CAZVPA010000250.1:0-2479 GCA_964628995.1 uncultured Nitrososphaerota archaeon
TAAAAAATACTGCTATGGCTCTCCGAAATGTTCTTCGAATTCTCTTTCTATCTCTTCTAGCTCTTCGCCTACGATCTCCCCTTCCTCTATAGCCTCAGCACTCGCTTCTTCTGGAGCGAATTCTAGCGCTCCTCTTCTCTTCCTCTTAATCATTGCTACTACTCCTATTAGCGCTATTGCGGCTATTACTCCTATTAGCATATTCTGGGACAATGGGAGTTTTGATCTATCAATAACATTTACTGTTACTTCCCCCTCAGTCCTTGTGTAGTATGGGCTCTTCTCTCCTGCAACAACTTTTATTTTGAAGGAACCTTCTTTTGATGGCACCCACGGGATCACCAGTGTTCCGTTAATTGCCACATCCTTATCGTATTCGACACCGTTGATATACACTATGACATCAACGCTATCCACGGGGTTTCCTTCGTCATCAGTGATTATTACCTTTATCTCCGTGCTCTCCGCAACAAACACTTTATCTTCGATTTCTATTGTTATGTTTATGAGTTCCTTCTCGACACCAACCGTGGCTTCTCCTGACACACCACCGAAATAGTATGTGTTTTTCTCGGCTGTTACTCTCACTGTGAGTGTTGTAGGAGCGCCACTTATTCCTCTTACATCCCAATCAAACTCTGCTGTGCCATTAATTATTGTCACTGAGAATCTATCGACCGGGACATCACCCTCCAAAATCTCCACGGTTACTACTCCGTCTGTTATGGGTTCCCCATCATCATCCGAAGCATGAAGCACAACGTTTATCGTGTCTGTGTACTGTATTGTTTCTGGCGATATTTCCACACTTATCTCACCAAAAGATTCCTTGTCCACTATCATCACAGCCTTTGATTTTGTGGGAGCATAATCGCTGTTTCCATTCCACTGAGCGATCAGCATATATTGTGCTGGTGGGAGATCAATGCTAGGCACCATTATCTCGGCAAAACCGCTACTATTTGTTACTCCAGAGCCCAATAGTATTTTCTGGTCATTGACAAGTACATACAAATACACTGTCTCGTTAGTTAGTGGCTCTCCAGTCTTCCAGCTGTAGAGCTTAAGTACTACTGTTGCTGGGTCGCTAAACGTAACGTTTATAGTTGCTTCAGTTCCTATGAATAATATTTCGGCTTCGCTCTCAACAACTTCTATTCTGTATGTGTTGCTAGATCCAGAGTAGTATGTTTCTCCCTCGTAGCTAGCTTTGATGATGTAGAGACCCGTCTCAATATTCGCAGTCCACATTATAACAGCATAGCCACTACTATTCGTCTTTGCGATTCCCAATACGCTCCAATTCTCGCCATCACCTATGTAGAATGTAACATTTCTATCCACTAATGGGGATCCGTCCTCAGCAATTAAGTGTGCGACTATCTCAACTTGCTCTCCCTGAGCTACTTTTGGATATCTCATTGTCACACTTATCTCGGATTTCTGATATACATAGAGCTTTGTGGTTTGGGTGAACTCAGCAAAATGTACGTTGTCTCCAGCAACGGCATATATTGTCCACTCACCAGCACTGAAGTTAATAGGTATGTCTACCGCCACAGTTTTCCAAGTGTAACATTAAGGGACATGTTGAACACAACTGAGTATCCATCCGAAACATAGACCATAAGCATTGTCTTCGATATGTTATGGGCACCATCGCTATCATACACATCCACATATAATCTGAGGATATCGCTATAGTTTCTCTCAACGTTCACGGGGCTAAGCTCAATCATCAGATTCTCCAAACTTACCTTGAATAGAGACTGCTCCGTTGTGCTTGCGGAGTCCAATGTGCTTCTGTCACTATCATTATCCAGGACCTCAATGAGTATCTTCAATTCTCCTGCTGGTACTGGGTCTAGGGATGCTGTAACAAACTTATTGCCAGACTCTCTCGTTATGTTAGATCCTAAAACCAGCGTGTAGATTAGTGAATCATTCAAATATACTGTCAGCTCCACATATCCTATCCCACTCTCATCATATGTGTCGACAACTATTCTGAAGCTCTCATCCGCCTCAAGGGCGCCATCACCACTAGCATCAACTAGATACACAGCATTTATTATTGGGCCTACGGTATCGTCGTCGAGTATCACAGGCCCTGGATGCGCGCTAGTATTCAACTTAAGTTTATCATTCGGCCTATCGAAATCATTATCCCACGCAACGACCATGTAATATATCGTGAGATTTGTTGGGTCCCAATGCGGTGTTGATGCCCACATAGAGCGGCTGATAGAAACATAGTACACATCAGAGTTGTTATCATAGTTGGCAACCGAGGAATACCACTCACCATCGTTGAAACGCCAATAAATAGTCACATTATCGATACCGCTAGGATCCCATACAGTAACATTAATAAAGATGGGCCCCGTATAGTTATCATAGACAAGCGTAGTATAATTAACCGAATTTACAGCTGGTGGGTTATCGTCGTCATCCAGAATCACAGGGCCAGGATGAACAC
>CAZVPA010000251.1:0-443 GCA_964628995.1 uncultured Nitrososphaerota archaeon
TTATGTGGGCGGAGGTCCTCCTAGTGGTTTCAGGGAATTATCGGGGCTTCCATTGCCTCGGACACCTTCTAAAGCCCATACGATTGCAGAGAGATTAGCGAAATTACTGAAAGCTAGGAAGGATGCTATATTAGTTAGTTTGAAACGGGTAGAGGTGATGGAGGATGAGGAGGTTGTTATTAGCCCACATGTTCTTGATGATTGGTGGGAGTGGAAAATATTCGTGGAGGATGAATATTTAGATATACGTAGTTATATCGATTTCAGTGGATTGCCTAAAACCCTCCAAGTGGGCACATTGATTGTTGCTTCTGTTCTTGATAGATGGCTTATAATAAGGATTCCCAAGGCTTGGAGATGGGTTGAGAATGTCATAAGGTATAGATCCAAAACAATCATTATATGCTCGGATCCTTGGAGGTATAACGTACCAAGCATAATTA
>CAZVPA010000251.1:453-2461 GCA_964628995.1 uncultured Nitrososphaerota archaeon
GAAAGATAAACTTCATGGGGAAAACCGTGGCCATTGAGGAGAATTTCACGCCATTCTGGGATCTATAATGCCTTTCATAAGGCTACTATTCATATCACTACTAATATTCTCCCCATTATCAGAAAACACATATACATTTGAAGATTTAGGCCTCGGAAACATAGTTATAGAGCCACTATCAACAGCATCCAAGAAGGCATATTTCAGCTCGACAATCGCAAGTAAGGCAAACATCAATATAACTATATATCATAATGGCTCTCTAGTCATATCGATAGAGATCAATGGAGTTAAGGCAAAGCTAGGCGAAAAGAAATTCATAGTTATTCAAGTAGACCTAACTCATAACAACACCATAACGATCACAGCGACAAACTACGGCACAAACAAAGCAATAATATCTGGTAACTCCACAATAAAAATATACCCCGCCAACAAGGGAAATGTACATAACGACAAATCGAGTATATGGCTCAAAATTTCATTCATCCTCAGCATTGTGTCCCCACCATTAATAATTCTAGCAATTAGAAGATATGCTAGAGTCGAAGAAGAAGAGTCAAAGGAAATAGTGGTGGTATAATGTTTGCTATCCCAATGGCAAGATTAATAGCGTGATATAGAATGGAAGTGACCTTATTTATCGGGGGAATTATTATAGGAATAGCTATGAACACACCATTACTCATATTGGCATGGCTATTCATCCTTATTCTGCAATATTCTTGGAGCGGTATGAGCAAATTTCTCTCCATAATACTGCTCCCTGGAATAATACTGCATTCATCCGCACACTTCCTCTTCGCGAAGATGTTTAGGATAAGGGTGTTCGAGGTACTAAGATTAAACCTAGAGTCCGAGAGATCAAATTCGGGGCTAATACTTAGTAGCGACATTTATAGGAAAGAGCCACACAAAGTATATCTAACACTACTAAGCCCACTAATAATCTCCCTAGTGTTTATCATCACGCTAAGAAAACTACTGATATATGCAATTCCAATCAATATTAAGATTGCCTTAATTTTGGCGTGGCTCATAATAAGTATAGCAACATTTGGAATGCCGAGCCTAGAGGACCTCAAATTCATATTCATGTACCATGTCGCTAAAAGCCCTGAGACGATAATCTGCCTTCTATGGGGGATAATAGTATGGGTACTTGGATACTTGGCATACGGCCCGGAAACAGCGACCATAGGAACCATAATATATGTCATTCTTATCCTACTAGCATCATTCATACCCCGCCAAGAAAGGCTTATAATAATAGAGTAGAGGATTGAGATGCTGGACGCTGAAGAATTAAGCAATATAATGTTCTTCTTCACAATGTTTGGCCCTGACCTACCAAGAATACTTAGGTCTCCCGATAGGCTTAAGGAGATACATAGGGATCCAAGGGGGAAGATATGGGTTGAGAAAGGCGAGTCTCTTGGTATTCTCAGGGTCTCCGGGGATGAAATAATTGTGAATTGGGGTGGGCTAAGAGAATTGAAAAAGAGGATAATTGAGGTGCTTGAGGAATGCTTGAAATAATCATAGGTATCCTAGCCATACTGCTTTACCTCCTCTATAGGCTTTATCCAGACAAATTGGCTGAGGAAATAAGGCATAGAACTTTTGCGGGTGTCGACAATGAAACCCTAGCAAGGCACCTCTCAGTTCAAAAATCCAGGGATGATATTGATTTCATAGATTTAGAATGGAGGGGGTGGAGCAACTATTATGATAGCAAGATGGACATAGTTATGAGGGTTCTCGGAGGATACGGTGGGCTATTCAGCATCGTCATCAAGCTTAGAAAATTTTATTTCAGGGAACTCGTAATGTATCGTAATGCAAAGATGGCTAGAAGCTGGATAAGAGATGCATTGAGAATCGGCATCATTAGAGGAGAAACAGATCCCAACGGCATCACGCAATATGTCCTAGACCATGATGGTATCAGAAGGCTCATAGAATATCTTGGACAAGCCTTCGATGAATTACTGGGCTAAGTATCTGG
>CAZVPA010000252.1:0-2442 GCA_964628995.1 uncultured Nitrososphaerota archaeon
GACCAAGACAGTTCAGAGAAATAGAGTACAAGGCAGTAGACCTAGGCTTCAACGGAATAGCATTCCCAAGCCAAGACGCACTAAACTACATAACATCTAAGAACATTAAATACGAAATACACCACGAATGCTGCGCCTCAATAGCATATCACTCAAAATACACTAAGGCACCTCAAGCTCCAAAACTTTCTCCGGTCCCTTAAGATAAAGATAAAACATATTGAGAACACCCCTACCCAAAAGAGCCTTTCTCAAATAAGGATGTACATATGCTTTGATAAGCTTTCTAAAACCATTAAGTTCTATAAAAACAATCACGATTTATAATCTCGCAGGAAAAAATCCACCATGCACAGCATAGCTGTCTTCATCAAACTCTGTAAGCATTAAAGACAATTTATCGTAATATTCCTCAGGTAAAAGCAGAGTCTCACTAAACCCTGTGTCAACATAAGCTTTTACCTCAGCCCGCAAATCATTCACCGGATTAGTCACAACAACAGTTACCACAGGAGCAGGCGGCCTAAGAGAATCATCATATCGTTCAAATAACTTCAATACCACCACCTCCCACTTCAATAAATCTCACAGACTTAGGCTTCACTTCACGAATAATACTCCTCTTAATCTTCTTCTCCCTATAAAGCCTCCTAAGCAACACTACACACTCCTCTATACTACTACACAAATAATACTCCCTCTCACTAACTACTACCAAAAACCCCTTCCTCCCCTCCTCATAATACTTACTAGCCAACCTCTCCGCCAAATCCTTCAAATAATCTCTCTTACCCTTCACTCCAACAACAGGCTTCCTAAGCCACTCACGCAAAGCCATATTAACAGCCTCACTAACAGTTATACCCAATAAAGCCGCCCTCGCCTTCACCTCACGATACACTTCCTCATCAATATTCCTCAAGAAAACACCTCTCTTACCCACAATAAAATTAACGAAAACCAGTATATAATGATATCTAGATATCTCGATCTCCACCAATTACTTTTTATAGCATTAGGGAGCACTATTCAAGGAAACATATGCCCATAAGGGAGTCCCCTGAATACGTTAGAACAAGCACAGCTGCAGACATAGTCCTCGGGTTCTCTCCAGGCAAATTCTATAGAAACGCAGTACCATACTGCATAAACCTCCTCCTATACTTCAAAGATGGATGCAAAGCAAACTGCCTCTACTGTGGACAAGCAAGAGAAGTAGCTAAAGACGCAGCCTGTAAAACACTAATAAGAGTAGAGTGGCCACTACGAAAACTAGACAACGTAATAGCCTCCCTCAAGAAAATCCTGAGAACAGGATGCTCCTTCAGACCCTACAGAGTATGCGTAGCAACAATAACAAACCCTAAAGCAGTAGAAGCCGAAATAGAAGTAATCAGAAAAATATACCACGAAGTAGGAATGCCTATCTCAGCACTAATAACACCAACACTCTTCCACAAAGAAGAAATGAAGAAACTAAGAGAAGCAGGCGCAGAAAGAATAGGAATAGCAATAGACTGCGCCACACCCCAAATATTCGACCTACTAAGAGGCAAAGCCGCTAGAGGACCACACAGATGGCAAAGATATCTCCAAGGAGTGGAAGAAGCAGTACAAGTCATGAACAAAGGAAAAGTAGGAATACACCTCATAGTAGGCTTAGGAGAAACCGAAAAACAAGCAGTAGAACTAATACAGAAAACACACGACATGGGCGCCGAAACACACTTATTCTCATTCTACCCCGAAGAAGGCTCAGTCCTAGAAAAATGGCCCAGACCCCCAATAAGCCAATACAGAAGAATACAGCTAGCCCGCTACCTAATAAACAATGAAATCACCTACGCCGAAAACATGAAATACAATCAAGCAGAACAGATAACAGACTATGGAATATCAAAAGGACTCCTAGCAGACATTATTGAAACAGGACAACCATTCATCACATCAGGATGCCCAGGCTGCAACAGACCATACTCAAACGAAAAACCAAGCGAATTCCCAAGAAACTTCCCATACCCACCAACACGAAAACAAATCCAAAAAATAAAACAACAATTACAAACATACAAACCACCCAAAAACACATTAAAAAACCTCAAAAAATACCTAAACAAAACTAACCACTAACCCTGCCCCTCAACCCAACAAGCAATTCATATAAGTCAGAACAATTCCTCCTCAAAAACACCACAGCCTCCTCAAAATCATAACAAGCAAGACCAAACGCAACCCTACAATCTCTTTCCTTCTTCCACAAACCAAGCATCAACTCGTACAAGACACCACTCCTCAAATCCCACAACCCAAAAACACCAACAACTATGCAAACTTGACTGTATACAAATTCATCCCTTAAAAGGTTAGCAAAAAGGCTCTCCATAACACTCCAATATGGTTTAAATGGCTCAATACTTTCCTCAGCAATTGCTCTGATTGCTT
>CAZVPA010000253.1:0-2440 GCA_964628995.1 uncultured Nitrososphaerota archaeon
TACATCCCTCAATCTTGTTGCCAAACCGAGAGAGTCCAATACTGAAATCTTACCCTCGATCTCACATATTTCGTCCTTATCTATTTTTTCGATTTTTGCTCTTCTGGCTGACAGTTCACCTATTATGTTTCCGATATACTCACTACTTGCTGTAATTGAGAATTTATAGTATGGCTGGGCTATCTTTGTTGATATTTTTGCCAATGCTTCCGCGAGGACTAAAAGAATCTTCTGTTCGTCTGTGTGCCTATCCGTTCTGATCTCTATCATTGTGCATACTACTGGCTCACCAATCCTTGGACCCCTCTTGAGGTTCTCCTTGATTATGGCCTCAAGCGCCATCTTCTTTTCGTGTGACGGACCAATAATCTCAATTATGTTTACGGTTTCGTCAAATAGTTTTCCTTCCGATAGATCTATCAGCGGTTTTATAGTAATCACTATTCCTTCCCGCGATGCCTCCACGCTATTGGTGATCACCTCTTTGAATACCACCATGGGCTCGGAATAGTAGATCGGGATCGCCTCAGATATCTTCTTTATCACGAGCTCCAGATGTAGTTCACCTATACCAAAAACTAATAACTGTCCCGTTTCTCTGGATAATTCTACAATAATATTTGGATCCTCAATCTTTATCTCCTCGAGATATTCCTGTAGCCTCCTGAAATCCGAGAAATTTTTTGGTTCTATAGCGACCGCTAGTACTGGATGCGCCAGGTATACTGGGGGCTTAAACACGCCACTCAGCATCCTATCTGCGAATGTTTCCCCAGAACGCGCATCAATAAATGCACCAAATATACAGCCCGCTGGCACACTACCTACTGTTTCTATTTTGGATGCCTTGATCACGAACAAGTTTTTGAGACGTCTTCTTTTTCCATCATTAAGACATATATATTCCCCGATCCGAACCTCACCAGCAAAGACCCTCCCTGTCACAAATATACGACCCCTCTCTACAACCGCCTTACTTACATAGAATATCGTTGACCCATCCCGCGAACAACGCAGTAGTTCATCCGGGATTTCTCCCCTCCATAAGTTCCTCACCCTTGCTTCTTGAGCAACATTGGGTGCTGGACATTGCTCGATTATTGTTTTCACCAATACCTCTCCTAATGGGAAAATCCTCCGTATCTTGGATGAGTCCATTTTGTACATATCTATTAGATCGCCGAACCTGAGACCACTTTTCATTGCTTGGTCGTATGTAAAACCCCACCCATGGATCGCAGAACAAAAAATCACGTTGCCCTTCCTAGGATCCACAAGCCACCTATCTTTTACGGTCGGGGGAGCATATTTTTTAATGAGTTCATTGAACCTCCTAATAATAGACGACAACCTTGAAAAGATCTCTGTTTCGCTCGCCCTTAGTTCCAGTATTAGCCTATCGATTTTGTTTATACAGAGAATAGGTTTAGCGACCTCTTTCAAAGCTAGCTTTAGGTATGATTCTGTCTGCGCCATTACTCCCTCAACAGCATCAACAACAAAAAGTACTGAATCCACTAACCTGAATGCCCTAGATACCTTACCAGAAAAATCTACATGACCAGGGGTATCACAGAGGTTTATTAGGAACATACCATTGTTGTGGTATACATGGAAAGACATGACGGTAGTTTTCATAGTTATCCCCCTCTTCTGCTCCTCCAACCAATAGTCAAGATACCTTGCCTTACCAGCCAAATCTCTAGCAATTATCCCGCCCTCTGCTAGTATGTAATCCGTGAGCGTTGTCTTTCCGTGATCGATATGCCCAGCAACACCAACATTACGTACGTTGGAAGGTTCAGGGAACAAATCCACCTGAGCCCACCAGTTGTAGTGCTTTTCTCAAGGAAACCCAAACTGGATCGACTATTTAAATATTAGATTTTTGTGTTGTTCGGAATAGACTAAGAGGGTGGGTGATGTCTCAGAGAAAACCACTCAAATTCGATTTTAAGCAACGCCTAGCACTAATCACTAAGAAGATCCGAATCTTCACTGAGACACGAAAAAAGAGACATGTGGTCACAATAATACAGGGACTTGATGATAAAAGCATCGACATAAAAGACATAACAAGTCGCCTAAAGAAGTACTGTGCTACTGGCGGTACCTATAAGGAGGACGCACGGTACGGAAAAATAATCCTGCTCCAAGGCGACCATACATATAAGGCTAAGGAGTTCCTAGTGAAGAAGCTTGGAATACCAGAACAAAATATTGAGATACTATGACTATCCCTCTGGGGTCTTTGATCCCAACTCTTTTTTTGGACGAGCCCTCTTCCCCAGTTGACTGTTGCTAGACTATATACACCAAAAAGGACTTATAAATGACTTTTAGAGCCTATAATTGATGCAATACGTGAGTAGATTGACGCTACAAGGCTCCATCTGTATTCGGGTGATGAATGTATAGTTACGTCGGCGATAATAGTCTT
>CAZVPA010000254.1:0-879 GCA_964628995.1 uncultured Nitrososphaerota archaeon
TCCTAGTAGTGTTTTTGAGTATAATGTTACTGGTCTTGACGAGGGTTCTCATAAGATTAGTGTTTTTGCTGTTAGCTCTGGTGGGGATAGGGTTTCTGATAATGTTACTGTTGTTGTTGATTTGACTTCTCCCAGTGTTTCTATTGTGTCTCCTGAGGAGGATGAGTATTTCAATGTTTCTGTGGTTGATGTTGTTTGGTCTGGTAGTGATGAGAATTTGGAGGGTTACTTGGTTAGGGTTGATAATGAGTCCTGGGTCGATGTTGGTCTTAATACTTCATATAGTTTCAGTGGCTTGAAGGAGGGTACTCATACTATTTATGTGAAGGCGGTGGATAAGGCTGGCAATTCGAACATTGATAGTGTGAGTGTTATTGTGGACTTAACAGCCCCGTCGGTATTAATTCTTAGTCCTAAGGAGGGTTCATATATTAATTCATCAGCGTTGTCTGTGAGTTGGAATGGTTCGGATAATTTTGATATTGACCACTATAAATTGAGGTGGGAGAATGATACATCGAGTTCTGGATGGATTAATGTTGGTTCACTTACATCCTATTCTTTGTCTGGATTGCCAGAGGGCAACATTACGATTTATGTTAGGGCTTATGATTATGCTGGAAATATGGCTGAGGATATATGCTGGGTTGTGATTGATACTATTCCACCAACTCTGAGTTTGGTTGCGCCAGAGAATAATAGTTGGACTAATTGCACGCATATTAATCTGACATGGATGGGTTCTGATGAAAATCTGGATCACTATGAAGTTAAGGTTGGAAGTGGTTCATGGGTCGATGTTGGTATGAATACCTCCTACGAAGTTGGCTTCGGAGAAGATGGGGAATACCTTGTGTTTATGCGTGCTGTGGATAGGGC
>CAZVPA010000254.1:889-1857 GCA_964628995.1 uncultured Nitrososphaerota archaeon
GGATAGGGCTGGAAACATGAATATGATCTGTGTGAGGATTTTCGTTGATATTAGCCCGCCAGTGTTGGAGTTGCTGTCGCCTCAGAACAATTCGTATGTCAATTATACTCAAGTTCAAGTGTCTTGGGAGGTAAAGTATGATTACTCTGGGATAGATCACTATGAGGTGTACTATAATGGGTCATGGATAGATGTTGGGCTAGATACGAATTATACATGGATTGTAGATGAGGGAATAAATAATCTATATTTGAAGGCGGTGGATAATGTTGGCAACACAAGAATAATAATGGTTAACATAACCGCGGATATTACTCCGCCCTTGGTGACTATTTTGGCTCCCAGTGAGGGGGAGATAATTGAGAGTGATACTGTCACGGTAACATGGAATGCTAGTGATAATATTGGTATAGATTGTTTCTATGTGAGGATTAATGGTGGTTCATGGATTTATGCTGGACAGGATACCTCTATGACATTTGGCGATTTGGAAAACGGGAACTATACTGTTGAGGTTAAAGCCATAGACCTAGCAGGGAACAGCGGCATTGATGTGGTTACATTCAAAATACAATATACATTGGGTGTCGTTTCATTATTGTTCGAGAAATCGGAATATGTAGTAGAATATTCGGACCTATTAGAAATATCTGTTACCCTACTAGACCCCAACGGGCATCCAATGCCAGGGGTAACTATAGAGTTTTATGTTAATGATTCTGGAACACTAGATGGAATAGGTGATGCTACAACAGACCAGAATGGAATAGCAAGGATAACATGGGTTGCGGACAAGATTCCGGGCACATATACCATATATATAAGGTGTGTTGGTCTAGCAAACTATGAGGGTACGTCCAAGGAGGTACCTTTAACAGTTACGAGAGAGGAAACCGTCATTGTATTCCTCTACACGATCTATGAAGTAGAATATTCTGATACATTAACGATCTCATGTTATCTAAGGA
>CAZVPA010000254.1:1867-2411 GCA_964628995.1 uncultured Nitrososphaerota archaeon
TAATGATGGGGAGAATCTCGCCGGAAAAACAATTAGTTTCTACTATATTAACGGTCCGTCTAAGGAATTTCTGAGCGACTCCACAACTTCTGAGGATGGCCTAGCAACCGTCATATTCCCGTCTGGCATTTCTCCAGGTAACTATACGTTGCTAGCAGAGTATGCTGGCTCGGAGTACTATAGGGATGCAACATCAACAATAACAATAAATGTTGTTCCTGAGGGCATGGTATTGATGGATCTTAAGATATACCCAGAAGAAGTTTATGTTGGGGATAAAGTTACGATTGAGCTTGTTGTTGCCGAGAATGATTACGACGCCACGAGATACATTGCTAATGCCAATGTCACAATAATGCTAGATGGGGAGAAAATAGCTAGTGGGTATACGGATAATAATGGTAAGTTTACGGGAGAATGGACTCCCGACAAAGCTGGAGAATTTGAAATGAAAATAGTAATAGAGAAGCAGAACTATGAAACATTTATATACAGCATAAAGAGAACAGTAAAGGCCAGAGTTAAGTATTTCACATATTTATTA
>CAZVPA010000255.1:0-2400 GCA_964628995.1 uncultured Nitrososphaerota archaeon
CAACAAAGTCATAGGAATTTCAAAAATAGTGCGGATTGTCCAAAAGTATGCTAGAAGACTACAAGTTCAGGAAAAAATGACACAACAAATAGCAGACGAGATATACAATAGTGAATACAGACCAAAGGGAGTACTCGTAATCTCGAGAGCAAAACATACATGTATGATCATCAGGGGGGTCAAAAATCCAAGCACAATAATATCGATGGTCTATAGGGGAGTATTTGGGGAGGACAGAACACTACTCAACGAGGCACTCCTACTCCTCTCACAGAAACCCCCATCAATAGGTCTAGATTTATCAAGATGACCCCTGTGGGGAAGACCGAGGATAGGGAGTATCCCAATAGACCATTCGTAGCGGTAGGCATACTTGTTGTTGATTTTAAAAGGAACGAGGTTCTCCTAATAAGGAGGGGTAACGAGCCTGGAAAGGGGAAATATAGTATTCCTGGAGGACTCGTCGAGGTTGGGGAGAGACTCATAGATGCTGCGAGAAGAGAACTAAGAGAAGAAACATCGATAGATTGCGAAATCCTCGACATCATCCATGTGGATGAGGTAATAATCAGGGATAAAAACGGGAGAGTAAGGTGGCACTACGTACTAATAGACTTCCTAGCAAGACCACTCAGCAAAAACGCTAGGGCATCATCAGATGCGGAGGAGACAATATGGGTAAACATAGATAGAGCCCTAGATCTGGATCTAACAAAATCAACACAACGACTAATAAGGAGATTCATAGAGAAATATCGTACTACCAATACACATTAGCGAGCATCACCAGATTCTTCCTATATCACCACCCAACGTGGTTATAAACATTGACTTTTGTCCATATATTATGGGTGATCCCATGAGTTCAGGTCTCATGGAGCTTATCGAGATTGATCCACCAATAAACAGTAGATATGAGAATTTCAGAGAGCAATGTAGAGAGTTCGTAAATAGTATTTCGGGGGATGTCTATGATTTCCTATTTTCGAACCTATCGGAGAGGAAGATAAGGGTTTTAGTGGGGCTACCTACAAGCCCGGTACATTTATATCTAGCTTCTTTGGCGACCACAGGACACTATGTAAAGGATATGAGAACACTTCTACTGTACTATGTAAAGGGTTTTGAGGATGTATTTCTCAGGACATTTGTTCATGAGACAGGTCATGCGTTTTTTGAACCTCTTGCTAGGCCTCCCAGCGAGGTATCCAGAGATGAGTTGGTTCTATATAAAGTTGTTGATGAGTCAGTAGCGAACTATTTCGTCTTCAGATTCGAATGCGACAAAAACTTTATAGATTATGTTGAAAAGCTGACAGACTTTTTCAGGGGACATACTGTGAGGGAAGGAGTCGGATACCATATGGCCCATATTATCGCTCCGAGAGTAATCTCTTATGTGCTTTATCGTTCAGGACTGATGACCATGGAGACTCTGAAGGATCTTGGTAAAGATTACGGTAGAATAATTTCTCTGCTCAGGAGAGTCCCAGATGAATCACTAAGGAAACCAGCAGCTAGCGTTCTCTATTCCGTTAAACTGATTGATGATGATGGTCTTGGAGAATTTGGATTCTCACCAGACGAATATCAGATGGTAAGTCTCAAAGAAATGTTCCAGAAGGCTCCAGAGGAGAAGATGGACGAGCTTACAACAGGAATCATGATCGTAATAGCGTGCCTGCTGAGGATGACATCAACAAGGGGTAAAGAATTCGTGATTGGAAAATTCGGAAAACTCTTTAGGGAACTCAAGAGAATGGACTTTATCCATAAACATTTTATGTTGTTTCTAGAGAAACCCCAAGATTTCTTAGGAGCCATGGATCTGACAGTACCTGGAATTCTAAACACAGTCAACGCATTATCGGAGGAGGATATGATCGAAATGATATCCATGACTTTTGGGGTCTAGTATCTCCATAAGCTTTCACATACTCCTGATCCCTCGTGCATTCTCTTGTTAATTCTCACCCCATCCCTAGGATACTTCCTGCCTACGTGATGATATTGCTATATGTTGCTACTTTAGGATCGCATAATGGTATAACCATCACATTAACAACCCTGCCACTATTCGCACATCCATGCCCGATGTTTCTAGTTCTTCGAGTTCTTTCTTATTCAATAACTTTAGATAACAGAATATTGATATTCATGCTTTTTAATGATGTAAGATCCATCGATCAGCAATTAAGAAAATTAGATGATTAGGAGAACTCCCCGAATAGATTTGTTGTGTTTAAATTTTATTATTCTCTCTTAGTTTAATAGTGATTGTCATGGGTGTTACGAAGGCACACATAAAAATATACGATAAGGAGCTTAAGAAGCATATCGAACTCACTATTATTGTTGATACTGGATCCATCTATACTTGGATTAAAAGAAGGAGACTGG
>CAZVPA010000256.1:0-2343 GCA_964628995.1 uncultured Nitrososphaerota archaeon
TCCAATTATACATGCGATGTAGTTATGGAGCTGGGGACAATATACAGCGCTGCGGTCAGCGGAAAAAGACTAATAGTCACTAGAACACCTAAAGATCTGAGCTACGAAAAATATATAAGCCTGATAACAATAAATGAAAACTTTAGCGTAGAGTCAGAAATCTATTTAGGAACATCAAATATAAAAGCACAATCGGAGTTCCCCTATACCATCGTTAGCTTTGACAATGGCGCAAAAGTAAGCATTTATAATCTAACTCAGTTACTGAACAGCAAGTGCTATGCAGCTGATCTTCATATTGAATGCACACAGCAGGGTGTCATAGCATATAATGATTTTGGTATTTTTGTGTTGAATAACAATTCAGCAAGAAAGATATATGAAACAGAAAACCAGATAATATCGATTAAGGTAACCAGCACAGATATAATAGTATTAGAGAGGGTGAATGATGTATACTACAAGATCGTCTCAACGGGATCGCATCAAGAAGTAGAATTTTCAATAATAGACGCAAACATAACAAGTTTTGGGGAACCAATAAACAATACGGTACCAATAGGGATTCTTGAAGCGCAAAACTCAACAGCAAAAATAATATTCGTAGACATGGTAACTGGAAATATAACATCGGAAATGAACATAAGTTTTGTGCCAACAAAGATAGTTTCGTGCGGAGAATTATGGCTTAGCTATGAGGCCATAGAGGATAGGATCTATGCTTTTAACGTGCAGGGTTTGCGTGGAATGAAATTTCTCGAAGATAATCTTGTTGTTGACCTGTGGGCTGTGAATTCTCAGGAAAACCTAATAATTGTAAAAACTATAGATACGCTCCACAACTATTATAACATCATAGTGTTAGGGGAACACTTAGAAACATTATTGACAGTAGATAATGTGAGGGGTAATCCCGCATATCGCTTTTCCTGTGATAGCCTTGTAAGTGAAATATTCGTGTTGACACGGGAACATGGCTTATCGATAGTATCAATAAATGTCTCGGATATGTCTACGATTGAATTTTCTACCCCGGAAAGTAACCTGGATTTTGTATCTTGGATCTACAATGATAGTCCATATGGATTATCGATGGTACTCGGTGCGGGCATATTGAGGCTGATAAAGCTTAATTATTCGCTTGTGTCAATAGAGTTCGTTGACATAGATACACATTTTAGTGATATTAGTATTGGAATCGTTAATGGGAGTTTGTCATGGTTTGTTGGTCTGAACAGTTCGGGGGTCTACATAGCAAATGTCTATCCTATAATAGACGAAGATTTTCCTACGATAGATGCTAGTATTTCGGGTATCAACATATATGGCAACGTTTTTGTGTCGTTAGCACAAAACTTCAGTATGTTGGTTACAATTTCAGACGACCAGGAAATAGAATATTCGGTATTAAGTATTTCTATTCTCAACAGAAATAATGAGACTCTCTACTCAGATGAGATAGAAGCTGAAAACTTCACACAGAAAACAATGAACTATAGCGTTAACCCTCCCAACGGCTCTTATGCGCTCAACATAAGCATTTTTGTAGAGGATATTGCGGGGAGAGGTATATCACTCGAATATTGGGTATTTCTTGATTGGAAGAAACCCACAATAGAACCTATGTTTCCTCAAAACACAACTAGCACAGAAACATTGATGTTTATGATTTATGATGATGTTCTTGTGAAGTCTGTTTATGCAATGGTGGGTGATGAAATAATTCCTCTAGAGCCCGTAGATGCGGAGATTAGTGTGGGTAAACCAAGAATGTACATGCTCAGAGAGCCTCCTCAAGGTAGGATTACTATTATTGCTGTCGACTATGTTGGTAGAACTGCGAGCTTAGTAATAAATTTTGGTTCTTTTTCGAGTGGCACCAACAATGCGGTGATAATAATCTCAGTATTCGGTGTAGGTGTTATGCTGGGATTTATATTGCAACTTATTGCACCCAGGCTACGGAAGATATCATCTGAATTAGTGGCAAAGATCAGGGGGAGTGGGGAGCAATGAAGAGGGCAATAATAATATCATTACTACTGATATCAATGTTTGCGTTTATCACCAACAATAAGTATGGAGCTGCGACTATAACGAAGGAATATGTTCCCACAAAGGACGGATCCAGTAGTGTGGCGTCCCTCGGAACTGGAATCATTGGAACGGAAACCGTTAGGTATAGTGGAGCAAGCCCTAATGTTGTAATAAGTCTCAAAGAATCAAAATATAGAGTACTAGGAGAGTACGAAAAGTTCGTGTTTTACGACGGAGGCTTGGTGTACCGAGCCCCCAAAACCCCACCAGTACCATACATCAGACTTAATCTCAGTGGTAACATAG
>CAZVPA010000257.1:0-2340 GCA_964628995.1 uncultured Nitrososphaerota archaeon
CACTTAGACCATATGGGTCATATTTCACTTCTTTCGCGTAGAATGGACGTATATATGGGGGAGTGTGCGAGGAGGATACTTGATGTTAGGATGCGGACGGTATATAGGAGGTTCGATAGCAATTATGATGGGCTGAGTATTAAGTGCTTTAGGAGTGGTGACAAAATAAGAATAGGGAGTATGGAAATACGCCCTATGCATGTGGATCATAGTATTCCTGGGGCATATGGTTTTGTTGTGGATACAGGAGAGGGTATCATGGTGTATACTGGTGATTTCCGGTGGCATGGGGAGAGGGCACTTACTGATGAGTTCCTAGACATGGTTTCTGGTATTGGGGGTGTTGATGTTCTCATAACGGAAACAACACATGTGGATTATTCTGGCTATACATCTGAGATGGAGGTCCAAACAAAGCTTGAGGACATCATGGGTATGTTTGAGGGGAATATTGTTGTTGATTTTTCGAGGACTGACTTTGATAGGTTCTGTAGTGTCTATAATGCGGCTGAGAGGTCTGGGAGGTATTTGATGATGGATATCACAACATGGATGTATATGAATACTATCGCGACATGTCCAGGAATAAGGAAGAAGGTAAACATGGATGATGTCGTCGTATATATCCATAAGACCAGACTTACAGAGAATGAGAAGAAGGTGATGGGGGCATTGGTGGAGGAGGGACGGACAGTTCTGGTTTTAAGAGAAGCCAGGGATAGATCCCCAAAGACCACTAGGAAGCTATTTGAATCATGTATTGTCTTTGAGGAGTTTGTCAGGGAGATGACCAGTCAGGGAGAAAGGCCGGTGATAATCCCCCATAGTAGGGATCCTGAGAGAATAGCAATGGTTCTTGGTGTGGGGGGAATATATGTGTTGGCCGCCTCCGAGCCTATTGGTGAGGAGAGTGAGATAGGGTTTGAAAGACTCAAGAACTGGCTGGAGGAGTATGGTGCACCAATATATCACATACATTCCTCGGGCCATGTAACACCGTTAGATCTGAGAAGATTTATAGAGAAGATCAGGCCAAGAAAAATAATCCCAATCCACGGCCAGAGACCAAAACTCCTAATGAATTTCGTGGGAAGAGACAAATATGAGTGGATACTCCCAACAGAGGGGGAGGAAATAGTAATATAGACTCACAGGGCTATGATTCCAACTTTCCTAAGTTCTCTTCGTGATGGATCCAGTATGAAACCAGCAGCCTCTACTGTTAGTACACCCACGATTATTAAATCACAGTCCAGTGTTTCCAATTTTTTCTTCAGTTTGGGGTGGAAATCAAAGACAAGGACTCTTTCGTAGTGAAGTTCCTCATCCATAATTATCATCTTTCTTAGGATAGCCTCTTCAGCCTCAACCTGATCCCCATCCAGTACCGTTATAGATAGTCTTCTTCCAGTATGTTTTACTCCCAGTTCCTCAGCAAGCTTGGAATCAATCATTGTCATTGATGCCCCAGAGTCAAATAAAGCACGTAGCGATCTCCTCTCTCTAAATCCCACACATGTGACATTCTCTATAATGAGCCCCATAGTGACCCCAATACACTAATAAGAATCACGTTATATATTTTTCATCTCAGGTTCCAGTTCCCCGCTACTATCCCAAGAGAATATCTGAGCGTACCTCAAGAGGTTGAGGATATATATCACATTTCTGATCTTATGTGTCTATGTAGGATCCCTGCAAGTATTATAATGATGAATCCTAACCCACCCACAGCCCCAGGGATAAGCCAGACATCCTTTGAGATATAATCTAGGAAGCCATGATAGGTATGGGTTTGTAGGGAATATATCACAAAGAGCATAACTATGAGCCCTATCATGGCTCCAATCAGGGCCTTACCATAATCTAGCATCAGATATGTCTTCAGCAACCTTGAGTTTTTCGTTTTTCTTTCTGGATCCATAAGTGACTCGGGTAGTCCCCTTACTGCACCACCCCTATCCACAATTTCCCTCGTCATGTTTCTGATCTGTGCTATAGTGTCCTTGGATACGGGGATAATTACTGTATTTCTGTGTCTCATCCTCCAGACCTCACCCAGAGTTATTATTGAGGCTACTGTGTATATAAGCAAGAATAGTATGAGGTAGTATACTAATAGTGTCACTAATATTACGACTACTAGGATAAAACCTATGATTTCCGTATCAATGGCTGACGTCGCCAATTCTCCCAAGAACCCCACTCTCTTTGTTCCCTCCGGCGCAAGCTTTCTCACTTCCTTACTGGACACACCATATATCGTACTCCTCAGATCCATCTTTATATCCAGAACCTTATTATCCTCTCTCCTTATTTCAACATACCCCTTAGCCTCCG
>CAZVPA010000258.1:0-1463 GCA_964628995.1 uncultured Nitrososphaerota archaeon
TTTCTGAACATGATGTTTGCATCATAGAACTTCTTTAATACACTTTTCAGATCATCCGCAGTTGCCTTTGAGATGTTTTTCTTTACTCGTTCTATTACCTCGTCATAATAACTTGGCCATTTTGTTTTTGGGATTCCAGGAATATTATTTTTTGCTCTTTCATTTATTATCTCCTCTAGGATTGTTTCCATATCAGTGAGTTTACCATGATATGATTTTCCAGTATGTATACAGTCACCCCCATATCTGAATTGAATAATCTTTCCATCGACAGTCCTAGCACTTCCATCGTACTCTATCCTTATATCTTGCAGTGCATTAACCAGTCTCCTGTAAAAGTATCCAGAGTCCGCCGTTCTAATCGCCGTATCGACAAGAGAGTCCCTACCTGATGCATTATGGAAGAAGTATTCTATCGGATCTAGCCCCTCAACGAAGTTTCTTACTACAAATCCACCGGCCATAGGCCCTATATCCCCCCTCTTGAAATGAGATAGCGTTCGATCGATATATCCTCTAAATAGTCTTTTGCCTCTCACTTGGGCAAGTCCAACCGTAGCTAACACTTGCTGTATGTTAAGATCTCCTCCCCTCGCACCCGTTAGCGTCATGACCATAAATTGGCTATTAGTAGGCATGTGTTTAACAATCTCGTTTCCAGCTTCTCCTCTAGCCCTTTCAAATAGCTCTATGAGCTTATCTTCGAGAGCTTCTCTTTCATCTAGACCTGCTTCTGGTTCAAGTTCGCCTTTTAGATACTTCTGGACGAGCTCATTAGCTTTTTTGATATAGTTGTCTAGGAGTTTCTTGATTTTCTTTCTCACCTCCGGGGGAACATATACATCCCATAAAGTTATGCTGAAACCTCTATCGGTGATGTGCCTGATCAGCATTGCAGATAACTTATTAAGGAAGTCTTTAGCAGCGTCATATCCATATTTCTCAACGATTTTTTGGATGAGATTTTCTGGTTTTTCCGCACCGATCGAGTTCTTATCTATAAAACCATCTATTATCTTTCCATCCCATATTCTTATCCTAAGATTTTTATCGCGAATACCCAATGGAAGGCCCTTTATTTTCCCCTTGTAGAATATTCCCTTTGGTATAATGGCTGAGAACACATCTCTACCACTCCAATACTCTACACCATCCTTAATACTTGTGGGCGGAATAATGTCCGTAATTCCAACATAATATAGTATTTGGCATACTTCATCCTTCGTCAGGTAGGTTCCTGGTTTTGTGAGTAGAAATGCACTTGTTATATAATCCTGTTTTGGACCTATTATCGGGCCACCGTAGCGGGGGGTAATTATGTGCTTTTTAACCTCCATTAATATTGATAGTTCGGCCCTCGTTTCATAAAAACGGGCCAAGTGTAGATTCATCTCATCTCCATCGAAATCAGCGTTATATGGAGTACATGTCAGAAGGTTTATGCGAAATGTATTGTGTGGAAG
>CAZVPA010000258.1:1473-2244 GCA_964628995.1 uncultured Nitrososphaerota archaeon
TTGCCTGTTAAAAACAACTATGTCACCATCCATTAGATGTCGCTCAACTATATCTCCTGGTTGAAGCTCATCAGCATGTTTTTCCAACAAATCACTACTAAGCGGTTCAAGCATAATTTTATGAAATGTCCCATCGGGATTTCTCTTATGTATATAGACCGCTCCTGGGTATCTCCATGGCCCTCTCTGCACGAGTTCTCTTAATGTATCAATATTATATCTATTAGCAACCTCAGCTATCAAGAAGTTCCTAGCAACTTTTTCTGGTACACCAACCTCATCTACCGAGATATATGGGTCGGGAGAGATAACCGCACGGGCGCTATAATCCACACGTTTTCCACTAAGGTATTTTCTGAAGATTCCTTCCTTTCCATGGAGCCTATGAAATATACCCTTTGGCTCCTTCCTAACACGGGAGCGCTTTTTCAGGCCGAAGAATATCTCAATTAGATGCTGTATTCTTAGCCAGTATTGCTCCATAACTTTCCTTGGTCCTCCCTCTAGCTTATCCTTTAATTTATTATTCTCCCTTATGAGGTCCCTTAAAACCAATGTCAGTTGATCCTCCTGGCGTTCTCCGGAAGCTGGTATGGCCGGTGGCCTTATTGTAAGAGGGGGTACGGGAAATACCGTAAGGATTGTCCACTCATGTCTGCTTCTGTAGAGGTGAAATCCCATCAAAATTAGATCCTTTCTTCTCTCCTCAGATTCCTCATTTTCCAAGTGCTCATATTGGCTGTATATGGATGCCAATATCTCTCTTATTTC
>CAZVPA010000259.1:0-2219 GCA_964628995.1 uncultured Nitrososphaerota archaeon
TATCTAATGCCATATCGATACAAATAACCGGGGGGACCATACAAAAGGTAAGAAACTCAACTCCCCGAGAAAAAAGCCGTTATAACGTGAGAGCAGTAATAGAACTCTCACCAGATACTCAAATAACAGTAGAAAAGGCAAAAATCATCACAATATAACATTACCCCCAATAACTCTCACCGCACCAAGCAGATACTCAAATGTCACCATTATACAATAGTTCTCCATCTGAAATCATGAGTAACTGATTGTAATATTTTTGACAACAATCATAAGCGACACGTGCACACCTCGCGATCACGATCGCTCCCTCTAACTGTCATAATCACATCGATAACGATATTTCCATCCTAAGTATTTCCGCTCAAATATATCACTCAAAAATTCTATTATGGGTTCACGTCTCGGAGTCTTGATCTGTTAGATTTTGAAGTTTATGTATTTTGGTTGTTTTTTTATCCATCTATGTCCACAGTTCTTGCATCTCATATTTATTATGTACCGTTTTGTTTCTTCTCGGATTTCAGTTGCTTCTGTTTCGTCGCTTTCGCATTTTGGACATGTAAATTGGATTGTTTGCAGCAATTCCCTCCTTTTTCTTTGTATTTCTTTATTATTTGGTTCTCGCTTTAGAATTAGGTCATAACACGCTAGTAGCGCTTGCTTGTACTTTCCAAAGGTGGAAAATGCTCTACTTAATATCTCTTCTAGTAGTTCTAATGCCTCCTCAAGCTTTCCTAATGCTATGAGTGATACCGCCTTGTCGTACCTTACGCCTGGCGAGTAATAGTTCCTTTGTTCGTCTAGTTTTATTCTTTTGTCAAAACATTTGATCGCTTCTTTGTGCTTTCCTAGTTGTTGTAGTACATGACCTTTCCTGCTCCAGTATGCGGGTGAGGTCTTGTAGTAGGGGTTGAGTTTCGATGCCTTCTCTAAACATTCTAAGGCCAGCTTGAAGTTTCCTTTGCGTACGTGTTCACAAGCCTCGTCATAATATTCTTCTCCCCGCAACATTCTTTTTCTCCTTCTTCTTCTACGTTCTATTTCCTTTTTCCATGAAATCATCTTTCTTTTTACTTTCCTCCATATTTTATCCCTTATTTTTCTTACCGCCTCCTTTATTTCCTCCTCCCTCGGCTTAACATATCTTAGTTTTTCCTCGCATGTAAGGGGTTTTATTGCTTCGGTTACTAATGATGCTATTGTACTTATCGTTTCTATTGTTTCCATAATGGTTACTTCAATCGCTTTTTCAATGTCATCTCGATTTTCTGGGAAGAGAAATAATCCGGGATCGATTTTAAAGGATACTGTTATAAGATCGTCGAGCTCATCGACTTCTACATCGGCTTCCACTATTTCATTTATGAGCCTGTTAAGTTTTCCTTCTAATATCCTTTTTAGCCTCTCTTTTCCAATTTTTAACTCTAAAGGTTTAAGATCTACGTAATAGTACAGATATGTTCCGTATATTGGTATTAAAAAGCCTTCATCCTCCATTTCTGTGATCAAGAAATCTCCTAAGCTACCTACTTCTTTTTCTTCATAGAGGATTTTCGGTAGGGGGAGTTCTTGAAAGAGTCCTTCGAATAATAGCATGTCTAAGACAATTTCGACTAATTTATTATAGTAGGCTTCTTCCTCCTCCCATTTTTCTATATCCGCGAAAAAGTCTTCATTCATATTTTTGCCACCCGAAAAGCCCCTCTCTTCCCCGCTTGTATACATGAGCTACTTACCGGACTTCCTTAAAATGTTTATCGCTCTTTTTGGAGATTTCTCTAATACACGTCCGACGATCCCTCGTCATATCAATATCTCCTCATCGAAAGTCTCCCTGTTTCGCATATGTGAACTATTGGGCACTCCATGCATCTCGGATTGTTATCACTACAGTATTCTCTCCCAATAATCCAGAATATTTCGTCAAGCTTCGCTGGAAACTCTGGAAATGCCAGCTTTGAGAAACTAATTATATCTAGAATGTACGCTGGTAGTAATTTTCTCCAATTGCCCCTCATCTGACCAAAGATTCTACTAAAGACCTTTACCACATTGACATCAATAGGCATATCCAGCAAATTTTCATTAACGACATAAAAATTTGGTCTTATTCTTTTAATTTGATCAAACCACGGATGTTTTTTAGTAATACCTAATGATCTGTACGCAAAATCCCTTGTTATCATATTGGCTTTCTTGGAACCTATCCCAGGAAT
>CAZVPA010000260.1:0-2219 GCA_964628995.1 uncultured Nitrososphaerota archaeon
AGTATTCATACTGATTCGAGGAGTTCCTCCAGACGTTTCCTAAGTTTTGGTACATGAGTATACTTTAACAGTTGGGGATCTCTTTCGAATAGATGGGCGCTCTTAAGCCATCCTGTCTTTCCAATGATCATCCATGAGCGTGTGTGTAGATCAAGTCGTATCTTTGCTTTTTCCATGAATTCTAGAGGAAGAATAATCCTATCCTCTCCCTTTTTAACATAAATCTTGCAGCCAGTGATTTGTTCTATTTCCTCATCATCAATAATTATGCTGATTGTGTAGTTGCTTGGGTCGAGCCAACATGTATTCTTCCCTATCTCGATGAGTTCATTAGGATTTATTCCAAGTTCCTGTGACCTCAACAGGCACTATAACATATGCCCCAAGGTCTAGAATCTCCGATAGAGGTTCGCTTGAGCCACTGTTGAGTAATCCTAGGTATGTTTTTGAAATCGCTCCACGTTTAATCCTAATCTTTGCATATATTCCCATTTAATCTTGCCCTCCTCTATCAGTTTTTTCAGATATTTCTTTGGAAAGCAGACTTCTCTATAGCCTATCTCCACAGGAAAAAACTTTAGAATTTTGGCCAATGTTTTACTTTTCATATATTAGCCCCCACTAACATATTTTAGAAACAATCACACTTTATAAGAAATTTCAACCCTCCAGACCCCTCCTAGTAATAACACCCCACCTAATCTCTGGATGCTTCCTAACCTCCTATATAGCCCAAGGGAAATAGTTATAGTCGAATTAGCACATAAACTGCAAAAACCCATAATTAATGGTATGCTCATAAACCATGATTATTAATGCCATTCAGACCTCTATAAGACTATCCACCCAATTGTACGTGTCAGTATATCTCTGTAATAAAAGTGACATTGTAATTTCTGAGGATGTCCTCATATACACTCATCTCTCTTTCTAGCTGAAGAAATAATGGAGCCGCATTCAGCCTCCTGGCCACGGCGATCACGAATCTATCAGCCATGGCGATTCTGAGTTGCTTTCTTAATTCTCCCGCAAGGATGGAATCCCTGATATCTGGTGATACGATGTTAAAGCCAGCAACATTTGTAAGCCAAGTTATGTACTGCAATGCCTCATTGTTAGGGTTTTCCACCCCTGCTTCTCTATAGACTCTAGTAGCAACAAAAACCAGTTCGGAAATTGTCACATGAGTTATATATGCGTGAAATCTCCCAGCCCTAATGTCATCATAGAATCTATCCAGCAGAACCCGATAGGGGCTTTCCTCATCCAAATACTCAGCAAGAACACTTGTATCAACAACAAAACTACTCCAGCTCAAGCTCTTCCCTCTTCAAATCACGGACTATTTTTGATACTCTACCCCCCAACCTAACGCGTCTAGGCCGTAGTGGCTCAAGCACTATTTTAGATTCTCTAACCTCAGCGATCAAGGCATCTCCCTCGTCAGCCCCTATACGCTCTCTCATCCATTTTGGGAGGACAATAATTCCCTTTTTATGGATCTTGAGCACAGTCCTCGACATTATTATACCCCAAGCAAAAGTACTTTTAACCTATATAAAAGGGTTAAACTAATATTAAAAGTTAAACTCCGAGAAAAGTACATCCTAGGACTACACATTGCGAGTTTACTTGCCAGTAGAGCAAAAACCCAGAGAGGAGACTAAAAAACAGACACATAAAACAAGAAGAAAGAAAAAGAAAAGAGGCACCACCACAACCCCAGCATAGAGGGACCGCTTGGGCTCGGTATGACGCCATTCTTGGGGAACTATTGCGATATAAGTGGTGAAATGAAACATTACTATTGGGGAGAAGAGTGAAGGGGAAAATAGTATCAGTAGTGAAAATAGAGGTAGGCCCAGAAGACGGAGACTTCATAGGGAAAGTACTCTGGATAGACCCAGAAACATTGGAAATTGAGGCAATATTCGACCCAGAAAAAACGGAGGAATGGAAGATATTCAGGAAGCTAATACACAAATACGGATTCTGGGAAAGCAGAAAAAAACCAACAAGAAGCGACGAACTGACACTACTCAGGATGAGCCCATCACTAACAATAAGGAAAGCACTAGAAGCATGGGACGGAAAGATAATAGCGCCGTACCCACACGCAGCATACATACTAGAGAACGGAAAAGTAGTCGCATCAGAACCAACAATAGCGATATCAGAGTTCATAGTCCGCGGAAAGGAGCACTGGAAAAAATTCCTGA
>CAZVPA010000261.1:0-2213 GCA_964628995.1 uncultured Nitrososphaerota archaeon
TTCTTGGAGCATCTTCAGGCAATGTCCTCGATGTATTTGGTCAACGTCACTATTAACGATGCTGATATTTATGCTAGGGTCTATGGGGATAACCTAAATATTTCTGACTTGACTGAATCTATTTTTATCTACGGTGAAAGCAACACTATTGATGGAGGGGTAATTAGTCATGATGGTTCTGTATCATCTGGAATAGTGAAGTTGATGGATTCATCCCAGATAAACATTATGTCCTATAATATATATACTGCCTATCTCTACAATGGGGATTTCCAGGTTTCGGATACAAACTTTAATTATATCTATGTCTATAATTCCAATGCCACTCTCACAAACATCAACACTTACTATGGGCTGTTTAGATACTCAAATATCACTATCGGAGTCTCAGATGTAACGGTGATGAATGTAGACTCAACGAACGCCAATATATCTGACTCGTATTCTAGCCGTATCGAAATGTATAATTCCTCGACATTATTCGATAATGTTTCGTTCTCTGAGATGTATGCTGAGGGCTCGACAGTCTACATTAATGATGGTAAGAGTCTTGGGAACATATCTTGTTTGGCTGTGTCATTGACCATAAGGAATTCCACTGTTCAGAACATTATGTTTACTGGTGCTCTAGGCAGTATAAGGGATGCATTATTGGGTGGTGGTCATGTTGATCCGCCATACTCGGAGCTCTACATCTATGATTGTAACGTGGGGGACATAGACTACTTGGAGAGGGGTATAATAAAGATATACACATCAAATGTAAGCAGTCTTCTCTACCTCTATACGGATGTAGATAAGAAAGTGGAGATACAGAATTCTAATTTTGGCTTGTTCTCGAAGACGTATGCGTTTACGGATGTTACTCAGAGGAGTGGAATAAGTAATAATGCCCCATATGGCGACTATGTGGAGACGTGGCTAAACATTTCATCTCATGCGAACAATACTGTTATATGTGTGCATAATGTTGGGCAAGGCATAGATATCTCTGATTCATACATATATTATTATGGAGACGAGAGGGGACGAAGCATCTCTAGCTATACGGTAAGGGTTAAGAATTCATCATTCAAACTAATAATAACAGAAGCAACCACATTCGCTGCCTCCGGCCTAATAATGAATATGAGTGAAAAGGAATTCCTGTTTAAATCCATAACACAACTAAACATTAATGGACGTAGCATATATGGTGGCAACATGTCCATATTTTCCTCCTCAATCCATATGGAGATTAACGAAACATCAAACAAAACTCTGGGGATAGACATATATGGTAGTAATGGAGATATATTATCGTCGGACCTCAATAGCTCTGGAGCCAACAGCATAATTAATATTTATGGCTCCCAGATTACGATCAACAATACAGAGGCAACAGAGGTTTATATGGAGAGATCAGTCGTTAATATTATTGATACAAACATCCAAGAAGTCATTATGAAGGAATCCAACGCTAGTATACAGAACAGCAACATTGTCGGCCAAGGCTACATATCTATAGGCAACAATTCATTCTTGAACATGTCCAATACTCAGGCTATTATACTCACAATCAGCGACTATCTATACAACGTTAGCGTCAGTATTCCATATCTATCTAGAATAGACGCAACGGCCGAACCCAACACCATAACAGATATGTTGAGTATGAACTATAGGATATTTGGCCCAGATACTGTGATCCTTAATAATGGAATAGTAACGGGTGGACTTGGAAGCTACGAACTAATGACAAACTATAACCTAACAGCAAACCCAGCAGGAATCACGGTGGGGATTCTAGTAGAGGGTTTTGGTAAGGCAAAAATAGGGAACTTCACCTCGCCAAACGAATTAGGCTGGATCATAATTGATATTGTTCATGACACAGAGCCCCCGAACATCACTATAAACAGTATAGATGATGTATTTGAGCTTGGAGCCCCCGCATTCATCAACTTTACGATCTATGATGAAACACCCAATAGGTACTATATATATGTGGATGATAGCCTATATGTCGAGGATCAATACGTAAGTGGTCAGCCCATCGTCGTAGATTTGTCTCCATGCATATCCACCGCTGGTACGCACACCGTAAACATCACGGCAATGGATCTAGCTGGATATAGTAGTAGCTATACTACAACAATAAATGCACAGACTCCAAGTTCACCATTAATAGAGATATTGGAGGTTACCGAGGAGTATGAGACTGGATATATGGG
>CAZVPA010000262.1:0-2213 GCA_964628995.1 uncultured Nitrososphaerota archaeon
TGTAGTCTAGGTCTGCCCATCTAGCCTTTTTCCTTTTTTTCCTTAGGACCCTCGCCGCAAATTCGCCTCTTGGGGACTTTGTGACCATATTACTCCCCAAGCCTAATAATTTTTTAGTATTTTTAAGCTTTGAGTCAGATTAAGAAATTTCCATCTATTGAACGATACCCTGGGTGACCAATAAACTTACTTAGTCCCGAGCATCTACGCATGCTGAGTACAACAAGTAGCAATAATGATATCATCGGGAGCGAATATATCTTATGTTATAAAGTTGATTATGATGAACAATCCTGCTCTATGGTCGGATAGATGGGTTAGGTGATGAGTGTGGGGAGTTTTGGGAGCCTAATATATTCTCCCGAGAATCTACCCGAGAATGTTATCGCTAAGAGGGAGTCGCATATGCCACGGATTGAGGCTCCAGATGGTGTCGGTCGGGGAGAGGAGTTTACTGTTGAGGTCTCTGTTGGTCCTCATTCGAATACTGTTGAGCACTCCATCAGACGTATTGAGGTGTATTTCTATGAGGAGGGGAGACCATTCAACCCGATACTGCTCGCATCGGTGGTTCTTACTCCCAAGTATAGTGTTCCCAAGATCGTTTTTAGGCTTAGGTTAGAGAAAAGTGGTACCATTTATGCGATCGCGTACTGTAATCTTCATGGGGTTTGGGAGTCAAGGGAGGAAATACGAGTGGGGTAGGAAATATTGTATATGCTTGTTGTTGTCTATAGCCATTTGAAGTCTTGTAGTTCTTCTGGGAAGTAGTCTTTGAGTTTTTCGAAGTTTTCTTTTTTTGTGTAGCAGATTATCGCTCCTGTGTTGGATAGTTCCCGTATTCGTGTTATGTAGCATATGAGCTGTATCGATATTTTTTCCTCTCCCATATATATGTCCATCAGCATACATACTTTTGTGTAGGATGTGTTTCCTAGTGTTTCTTTTCCAGTTATGTTGAGTGACTTAATTACTATGCTCCTCAATGGTTCTTTTTGGGATCTATACCAAGCCACAAACTGGAGTATTATGAGTGACTTTAACATTACCTCGTCCACACTTCCATCAGGTTTCAAGATATCCTTACCCCTTATCACATAAAAGTTTATTCCACCCCTATACCATTCGCTTCCTTCATCCATATAGCTCTCAGGTGGGAAGGCTACAAATACCACCCCCGTGGCGCCTAGGGGAGACCAAATATATGACATCCTCGCAGTATGGACTGCCCAATCATCTGGTAGTGCCATCGTGATATTTGATCTTATCTGGGATTCTATGTTGGCTGTTCTGGTGGCCACATATACTGGTACTGGGAACAGGATAAGTAATAATAGTAGTAGTCCCATCGCTCTTCTCCTCTGGCTTATCTTCCCATGTGTCTCCCGCAGTAATGTCGGTATGTCTAGGGCTAGCCATATAATCCCAAGCAACACCAGAGGGCCAGCACTGTCTATTGCGAGGAGCAATACCGTCGTTCTTATTATCCCGATCCAATCGGGGGAGAATATATTATATATCATTGTTGAGTACACAGCGAGATCCATCATCACAAGGAAAAATGGCGCAAGAAGAATAGATATAATCCCGACTAAACGTATGGGGAACCTATACTTAAACATAAATGGCACCAAGTATGTTATGAATAATAGTAATCCAAACCCAAGCACCGAAATCCCAACAAAGATAAATATGAAGTATCCAGAAACCAATAATGTTGCTCCCGTCACGATAAAGAGTATCGCAAGCATCAACTGGTAGACTCCTGGCTTCTTAAATTTCCCCCTCACACTACCAATCGCCGTATATAGAAAAAGCGCATACATTATATAGAAGGGTATCTTCCAAGCAATAAGGGGATCCCTAAATATAACTGTTAGTATCGCAGGTGTAAGTACAGCGACAAGCATTGTAGTGAACAAATCACACAAAGACGCAACAAACACAATACCGATCTTATCCAACACCATATACCCAAAATACTCACCAACAATCCCAAGTGCAGCATTCAATATAGCGACAACCATACCTAACAAAAACCTGTTTATGTCCTCGAGCCTAAGCAAGACAATCACTTTCCCATCCCAAAGACAAAACAAGAAAAACCTGAAAAAGATCACAAATACTACTCTATTCGCTTTAGGCCCTTCCCCCGTTGATTGTTGCTAAAAAATATATATAAAGGTGCGGGGGTACACCTACGGCCGGGCCCA
>CAZVPA010000263.1:0-2145 GCA_964628995.1 uncultured Nitrososphaerota archaeon
TTTCTTTGGGCGTTTTAGCTACTTTGCAGATAAATTCTTCGTCCTTTTCAAATTTGGCTAGTTCTACGTAGATTAGAGTGTTTTTTATGTTTTTATGACCTAGAAAATTAAAGATTATTGGTCGAAAACGATACAGTGTACTGTATAGGGCAAGTAGAGTGGCATACAACTGAATACGCTGTAGAGGGCTTTCAATTTGTATGTATATAAAAGAAAATCAGACAATGTATAAAGCAGTTGATGTCAAAGTGATTGTGTATGGTGGTTTATTGCTCTTACCGACCGGAACTAGACTCTGACAGTGTGCAGATTCCTAAGTTGGGTGAAGATTTGTTTAAGTTTAACTTTTCACTTTCATGTACATACACTAGTAAAAAATGACGGAACAGAAAAAGAAAGATTATTGAGGGTTATCCCACGAGATTTAAGAATGCCCACAATATTTTTTCAGCAACCTCGGGGTGTTCCTTGAGATAGTCAACAACCTCACGTGCGATATCGTCAAGAACTGATCCAGGCGCGGTTAAATCATAAATATCGAATTCCGGAGAGTACCTGCTTCTGTCCAATAAGACTACACAGATGTAATCAGTATGCCAATAGGAGGTATCTAACTTACTTGATGTTTTCATGATGCTTTCTCCAGGAGCAATACTTCCAATTCTGATGAGCTCTTGACTAATTATAACGCGATCATCTGCGTCATATATAAGGATTAGAGCCATGGTGTCTTCAGATTGCAAGTTGCCTTTATTAGCCACCGTGATTGTCACTTGCCCCACAGCATTTGGCAACGGAGTCCATTCCACCCATTCGTCTATTTTAACAGAAGCTGTTAAAACAGGATTGGGCATATTCACATAACGAAGTAGTGAGGTTGTTTTATTACTCACAGTTATGTACCCAACATTTAGTTCTCCAAATTTAGGCACCACTACACCCAATAGATGCTCACCTATTGATAGGAGCACACGTAAGGTTCCTTCCTCAGATGTGGTTCCAACATTTTTGTTATCAATGTATACGCCTACATTACTAATGGGTAAATTCGTTTCAGAGTCAATTAATTTTAACATTACGTAGATATCAGGAACCGTAGGATTTGTACCCCTAACAAATACTTCATCATAGTCAGAGCATCCGTCGTCATCCGTATCTGCTCTAAGCGGGTTTGTATGGTAAGTTATTTCTTCACTGTCTGATAATCTGTCTCCATCGGTATCTGCTAACAGCGGATTTGTTCCTAGACTTTGAAATTCATATCCGTCCTCAATTCCGTCATTATCAGAATCTATATCTAATGGATCAGTACCAAGTTGTACTTCTTCTCCGTCCCCAAGACCATCTCCATCGGTATCAAAATCGACTGGACTAGTGTCGTACTCTAGCTCATCTCCATCTCTAATCCCATCATTGTCCGTGTCTGGATTTAAAGGATCTGTGCCAAGAGATTTCTCTTGAGTATTAGTCAGTCCATCATTATCTGGATCAGCTTCAACAAGTGGCGGTGCCACATTTGGAAAAATGTAAGGTGTTGCAAGAGTATAGAACAACAAAATACCCAGAAAGCCTATCAATACAACTATAATAATTTTGTTCTTTCGTGACATTTCTCCCTTCCTTCAGTTTAATCGTAAGGTGAAATCAAGATAAAAATTTTTGGGAGGTGTCTATTTTATATAATTTTCTATAAAGCGACTATACGAATTTAACCTATTAAGGAGGCGCAAAGTTAAATTATGTGCTTGGCTTCCAATACTTTTTTCTGTATGGCTAGACATAAGAGTGAACCAACTATTCTGGGGTGTCGCTTACGGCGTGACTATCACTTTGATTACTTACAGCGTAGCATGTATTTTAAAAGGTAAGTAATGCCCCTTGTAATATTCCTATCTTCGGCTCTTGTTCGATCCTTTTTCGAACCTTTTATCTTCCCCTTTCTCGAACGTGAAAAACATGATTTGAGGGGGTCTACGGTAAGCGTGATCGTAAATAACTATAGACCCGCTTTACGTGGGTTCAAATCCCACCTCGGCTCCACTATTGCACCTACATATGTTTTTGATTAAATTGTTAAATTCTCCTAGTCTATAGTTATGAGAGGCGAGATGTATGAAGTCATCGGCTGTTCCAAATTTTTTTAGA
>CAZVPA010000264.1:0-2137 GCA_964628995.1 uncultured Nitrososphaerota archaeon
CGTCCATATAAGCGCCTAGTGAGATTTATCAATAAGAAAGAAAAACTTAGGGCTCTTGAATCAGCTCTAGCGGCGACTACGGATCCGATATTGATACAGTTTAGGGGGCATAGGATAGATGGGGTAAGGGAGATACCGATTATCGTGACGGACGAGTTTGAGAATCTTGAAAGAACAAGGGATGTGAGGAACGTACTTATAAAGCTTGGATTATCAGAAGAGCTTAAACGCGTGGAATGGGGGCGTCGAATACGGGCTGGAAAGGGAAAGATGAGGGGTAGGAAATATAAGAGGAAGAAGGGACCGCTAATAGTAGTGTCCTCAGCCACAGTACCATTAATTCGTGCAGCAAGAAATCTTGAGGGAGTAGACATAAAGCCAGTAGATCGCCTATCGGTAATACATCTTGCCCCTGGTGGATGGCCTGCCAGACTAGTAATATGGACAAGAAAAGCGATACTTACGATACAAGATATAATAGATAGTAGATGGAGAAAACTGAGGGGTGAGACCAGTGCCTAGAAGAAAAAAGCCGGTCAAACCAACTAGATATAATGAAATGTTGGATCTTACGGGGATAATTATTAGGGCGGTGGTATCAGAAAAAGCAATCGACCTAATACAAAGGGAAAACAAGCTTACCTTCATTGTGAAAAGGACGGCCTCCAAACCAGAGATAAAGAAGGCAATAGAAGAATTATTTGATGTAGGCGTGGAAAAAGTATGGACAATGATAACCCCCCGAGGAGAAAAGAAAGCAATAATCAAACTCAAGCCAGAATACTCAGCATTCGAACTCGCATCACAACTAGGAATACTCTAACTCATCACCAAGATACTCAACTTTCGCTCTATCGGCTTTTTATTGGGAAATACTTCTTTTGTATATGTAATCTCATAGGGGGTCATGTTGTCGGGGGAAGCTCGTGCTGCTCGTGCAGAAATAGAGCAGATACTTAAAAGCATTTGTGATGCTGATGGGTATGCGATTGGTGCAGCTATTGTTGATGTTAATAGTGATCTCGTTGTCATGAAATACATGAAACCAAGTAGGGTATCGGATGTCGGCCCTGTGGGAGAGGTAGAGATGAGTGGTGGTATTTTGGGTAGGCTCATCCCAGCACTTAATGATCTATGCTCCACGACCCGACTAAACTTGGGCAACCCAGTATTCACCATCGTGATTGCCGATAAGGGAACAGCCATAATACATCTGGTAACAAAAGACTTCGTAGTTCTATTCTTCGGCGTTAGAGGGATGAACATCTCATATATAGCGCAACAACTGGCAAGTATGCATACACGACTACAAACACTAATAGAAAAAGCAGGCCTAGCAATCTCGGGAGAAGAATGGGGACTGTAAAAATTCTAATAAAAACAATGAGGAGACGCATCCACGGCAAACCAGACATAAGAATAGGGAAAAGAGGAATACACCCAAAACTAATACAGACAGCAGACATGCTACTCCGCAAAAGAGGAGGAATAATAAAGATAAGAGTCCTACGAAACATAGCCCCAACAAAAGAAGACACCCAAAAAATAGCAGACCAACTAGCAAAACAACTCAACGCAGACATCACCAAGATAATTGGACGCACAATAATAATAGGAAGAATAAGCGACTTCCAAAAAACCCAGAATAGAACACTTAATCAAAAATTCATAATTCCAACGCAGAAAAATCAAGCAAAAATCATGAAAAGAAAGTGTTAGAAATAAGAGCCCATAATAGTCCTATGCTCGTCCAATCAATACAAAGCTCGATTTTTTCGGGTGAACAAATTTAAAGGCCCTTCCCCCGCTAATTGTTGCTAAAAAATATATATAAAGGTGCGGGGGTACACCTACGGCCGGGCCCAAAGCCAGACTAACCCAGCCCCCATACAGGGGTACCGGGCTACCCTGGGTAAAAAAGAGAGCTAAGAGAGCATTAGGCCGTCCGCTAGGCCCCGCAACTGGCACAATCGCACTCTCACCGGCGTCGCCAACTTCCACAACAATACCTTTGGCTCTAGCACTCCAGCAGGGTCGACTCCAGCCAACCTCAACAAATTCATCGCCGCATTACAGTCCGCGTTAATCAGTAGTTCCCCGCCAGTCCAAGGGTTGACCGTGCGGTATAGTCCACGCT
>CAZVPA010000265.1:0-2133 GCA_964628995.1 uncultured Nitrososphaerota archaeon
ATCTCTCTTAGTTCTTCCCTCGGCATTGGTGCTATTTCTAGTGTTATGAATTGTTTCTTGAGGTCGTATGGTAGGTATTCCCATTCCTGTCTTCTCGCTGTAGTCACTATTACCCTTGTTTTTGTCTCCAGGATCTTCTCACATATCTCCTTGTGTCTTGGTAGGTCGTCTATGAAGAGTATTATTCCTAGTTCTGTGTGCCGTTCCGTCTCAATCCCGTCGTGTCTTGTGAGTAATGCTGTTCTATATTCCCTTTTTAGGGCTTCGCGTAGTATTGCGTATAGTATTGTTGTTTTCCCGAGCCCCGGCTCCCCGATTATGGCGATGTTTAGTCCTGCCCCTATTGCGCCCAGTGCCTGTTCTATTATGCTCCTCCTATTCTCGTCCAGTGTCAGTACCTCCTCTATATATTCTGGTAGTCTCCACCTCCTCTTTAGTGATAGGAGAGATATTCTCGTGGGGATCTCTAGGTAGTACTCTAGAGCCAATACGCCCCACCGGAATATCCCAATAAAAATATAATGTTTGCTTTATATTTTTGTTTCATGTATGTTGTTTTATTAGTTGGTATGTTTTTTATGATGAAATTGTATTGTTTTGTGCTATCCATGAGTCTGTGGTGTGTGTTAATGCTTATAAAGCCTATTACAGAGAGACTTAGGCATATCATTTCAGGGATTAATGGGGCATTTGTTTTTGGTCCTGGGATAAGTGTTTCGGCTTATGGTGTTAGTCTTGTTGAGCCTTACATTGAGATAATAGTTCCTGAGGATCCTCAACACCATTTGTCTTTTGTTGATTATGTTTATGTGTGTGAGGATTTTGATGTTTTTAAGAGGGCAAAATTATTTGATATAGGAGGCATTATTGTTCCCGTGTTAAGCCTTGAGGATCTCATTGTATGGATTCTCAAGGAGAATTCTGGGCTTGATAACCCTTTAAATGCACGGATAAGACTTGTTTTGTCGATTCCTACTCTCTTACTATTGAACGCCAATATCTTAGATATTGACTTACTGGTTAAGATCGCTAGGAAGTATGATGTATACCAAGAACTTGGGTTTATGTGTGACATAGCCCTAACACTCAAGGAGAACGATAGTATAAGGCATCTCCGGGATGAACTCTATAAGCTTGAGCGAAAAGAAAAAACGTTTTTGTTTATTGATAGGCTATCTGAGCCAGACCCAATAGATGAGCTTGCACGGAGATGGTCTATTAGGACATCACTAGCGTTTGATGACTTTAAGGAATTTTTCATAGTCTATGGTAGGAAGATACTAAGTATCGACGAGATAAGAAAACTGGTGGATCCAAGCATTGATAGGACGGGCATAATGAAGTTATTACGGGATATGCTGGAGGCTGATGTATCGCTCGTTGTTTTAGCTGGTTCGGCTTTAGTCCTTTGGGGACTCAAAGAAACAACTGAGGACATTGATGTGTTTCTTAAATCAGAAAGCGACTTTCGTAAGGTTGAGAAAATTCTATTGGATAAGCTTGGCTTGATAGAATATTATAGAGGCGACGTGTTGAGAAGATTTACAAACTCACATAATGTCGACATTTTTGTTGGTGATTTAATAGAGCTTGTCTTTTCTAGATTCATGGAGAAACGCTGTAGAAGACTTATCATATCAGGTAAAGAGGTCCTAATAATGCACCCCCAAGATGTCCTACTATTGAAATCGGTGGTCCTCCTCCGCGAGAGATTCAGGAAAGACATGAGAGACATAAAAAGAATCATTGAAAGCGGATTGGTAGACTGGAAACTATTCCTACAGGAGATAAAGTACCAAAAAAACGCTATACATCATACTCCAGGCCGGCTATCGCGAATAAGATATTCACTAGAAATTGCTGGGGCCCCCAAAAACATTATTAAAGAAATCGAGAAAATAGAAGAAAATAAATTCCCTGGCAGAAAAGCACAAAATGGTAAACATTAGGTAACCTAGGATCCCAAAAATGGGGGATAATCGGTATGGCTCATATATCAATGTAGTATTCGAGGTTTTTAGGAATAATCCGTGAGTGCTAACCAGTAGCATTTTTGAGCAGAATATCGAAAGATTTTCTTAGTTTCTCTATAAGCTCCTTTGCCGCATCAGAGTAAATCTTAAACCTATCAGG
>CAZVPA010000266.1:0-2105 GCA_964628995.1 uncultured Nitrososphaerota archaeon
GTGGGGAGGTAATCGAAAGTCTATGTGGACTAGCTTTGTACAGGTATTCTCTTTCCTAGCCTAAATCCTGAGTTTTTAGTATCAGTAGTAAACTCATATATTATGATAAAACATACGTATACGGTAATGTGGTAGTATTCGATGCTGAGTAACCAATTAAATCATGGCTCATGTTGGGTGATACTATTGATCGCAGCATATATAATGATAAACGTTGCGGTGGGCAAAGTAGCGCATGTTGTGGAGAAGTTGAAGAGTATTGAGAATATAAAGTGGGTCTCAGTTGTTGCGGGCGAATTTGACATAATTGTTCGTGTCCACGTAGAGTCTCTCGAGGAGCTTTTCTATGTTACAGAAAAGATACACCGCATCGAAGGCATTACAAGAACAACAACACATGTTGTGGAGAAGGAGATATCCTCGGAGTAGCCAAGTGGTCGCCCATGCGGAAGAAGGCTCTTTTTTACATACTTTGTTTTCTATCAGCATTTCTAAGCTCGGTTGTTGTTGTCATAGATATCATAGGAGAAGTGCTAGCACCCGATATATGGATATATGCAAATCTGTCGTTTGTTCTTGGAACATTTATAAGCTTTGTGGTTGTACTGATACTCCTCATTCCCTACAAGGGTTCACCAATCGGTAAGTTTGTTGACCCCAACTTCGCTGGATTTGTGTTGATACGCCGAGATGTGCTGAAATATTTTCTCATAATGGCTATTGGTAATGCTATTTCGTCATTAGGATACTTCTACATGTTATATGCTTTTCCTGACCCATCTGCGATGCTTCCCTTCATGCAACTATCCATAGTATACTTGGTCTTGGGAGAGGTGGCTATTGATAAGGAGTTCCCCACAATCGTGGAGATACATTCGTTAATATCTATACTATTTGGTGCTCTCTTAGCATCCATCTCGCCTAGCGGGATGATAGATATTCATGGACTCATCATAGTAATATTTCTAGTAAATGGTGGGATGACGATAACGATACTCGCACAGAAGAAGGTCCGGTCAATGAGGATAAGTGGTAGGCGTTTTGACTCAATAAACATAAGGCTTTGGTATTTATTTCTCACTACGATGTTTTTCCTTCCTATCACTTATGCTATTCGGCCAGAATCCGTAATTGGTATGTTTAACGTTAGCTTTGAAGTAATCGGCATAGTGAGTTTGTCGATGTTAGTCACCTTCTTCGCGAAGGTAACATATATACGTGCTCTCGGTATAGGAAAAGCAAGTATAACACAAGCAGTCACATCGATCTCGGTTATACTTGGAATACCATTCGCACTGGTAGGCAACATTCTAGCTCCTGGTATGTTCACGGAGATCGCAACTAGTTTTTGGGTAATGCTCATCAAAGTTATTGGGGCTATATTAGTCACTATGGGTATAGTAACTTTGGCTCTCTCGGAGATAAAAGCGGTTCTACTAATAAAGGCGGCACCAAGGGGGATGGGTGAAGACATGCTACGTAGAATAATGGAGATAAGAGGTGTTGTTCAGGTATCAGCTCTAGCAGGGAAATATGACTATCTTATTAAGGTCAGAATGAGGACGCTCGGTAGGGGGTATAGACTCATTGTTAGAGAGCTGGAAAAGATAAGGGGGATAGAGGATTTCATCTGGCTTTCCACATTGTATGAATGGGAAGAAATATAGTAGAAATTCCGATTCACCGATTTTTTATGAATCAGCCAAAGCATAATATATATGATTTATCTTGTTGTTAGTGTTTGTGGAGGGATGTAGGATGGTCTTTTGGTATGGGTCGCCTGTTGAGCGCTTCAATCCTATAGTTACTAAATCCATAATCATTGCTAATCTGATAGTGTTTGTAATGGAATTGATAGCTCCAAGTTTCATGATTAGCTACTTTGCACTGTGGCCGAATGAGGTTCTTCGGGGGCACATGCTTTGGACTCTTATAACCCATATGTTTATGCATGCGAACTTTCTGCATATCTTCTTCAATATGTATGCTTTATACCTATTTGGCCCAGAATGTGAGAAGGTTTTTGGACGGAAAGGTTTTTTGTTGCTATATCTCTTCTCAGGGCTTGTTGGTGTTGCGATGCACATTCTTCTATGCCCATATAG
>CAZVPA010000267.1:0-2103 GCA_964628995.1 uncultured Nitrososphaerota archaeon
ATATAAATCAGTCCCTGTCCATATATATTAAGTTCAACATAGCGACGAAGGTGACACTACAGATATGTGAATACTATGGTGGGGAGACAGCTGTTACTACACATCGCGTCATCTTATCAATAATGAACAATAATACTGGCTGTGGGATTGATGCCGCATTATATAAGAGTGGGAGTATAGACATATCTCTAGTCCCTCTTGATCAGGCATACATAATAAATGTTTCTGATTATTACTACCAAGAGAATTGTGGCCTCGACATAAGGAATGTAACCATAGTAGTTATTGGTGACAAATTTGTGAAGGTAACAGTATTCTATCTATCAGACATAATACTGTATGCGTATCCAAGCTATAATAGTTCCATATACCTCAAATGGATATCCTTTGATGTACGGACAAACCAGACAACAAGCTATTTCTGGGATATAGTCATAAATGTCTCTAGCGGCTCCAAGGGGTTCTATGTGCTCCGTAGGTTCCCGTCACCAACACTATATATGTTCCCACTATTCATACATGCGTATGGGAAGGTACTGGGAGTATATGTTGAGAATTCATCATACCTGAGAGCTAGTGACCTTATTAGTATTTTTGGTTCCCAATACGCCAAAAACTATACCATAGGGATCCAGCTACCAGTGGCAAGACTTACAATAGGTATTTGTGACCTGAACGGTGAACCTGTGAGTGGGACAGTAGACGTAATGTATCATGATACCACCATATTATCGGCTGAAACAAGTGATGGAGTACTCCTCATAGACCTAATAGCATATGAGGAGTATAATGTGTGTGTATATCACAACACACCATGGGGATTTACCATATCTAACAAAACATTAGTACATATTGATAGTCCCCAGGAATACATACCCATTATGGTCGGCTCCACATCATCGACAATAAGGATAATAGACCTAGATAACAATACGTTGGATGCCTTGGTCAACATAACATTCATTACTGTTGACTATAATGTATGTGTTTCTAGGTGGAGTAGCGATGGGATGTTTATTCTCTATGATAGGCCACTACTTGGGGCACCGATAACATATAACAATACGACCTCAGAACTCCTCAAGATCGTTGTGGTTGCCGAATATAGGATACTCACAATAATAGTATCATCAAAACCCACAGAAATAAAGAATGATGAGGCTATCCTAGTACTCCCACTAGCCAACATAAATCTGGTCTTTGGATACGATAGTCTGGAGGGATATAGAAACACCACACTTACTGGGCGAATACTGATACAGTATGAGGATACAATAATATACAACTTTAGGGTATCAAACTCCCAAAACGTTACGATAAGGAGTGCCCCGATAGGATATGAATTCAATATCACATGCATCTATAGTACTCCCTATGGGATACCGGCAGAGAGCACCATAAGTGTTGTCTTCTCAGCGTATGAGAGGACAGTCCCAATAATACTGGGTATTGCGGACATACGTCTTGTTGTCTGTGATGTTACTGGGGAACCAATACCGAACGCCACCGTGAACCTAGCGATAAACACATCAGTACTAATAATAGTGTCCAATACCACAAATGCGTACGGGGAAACAATATTCAAGCGTGTCCCCCTCGGCTATATGTTGCAGGCATATAGCACCATAAGTACGCCCTTGGGGAATATTGACAGTGAGATTATAGGGATAAAGCTTGTTGCTGGAGGCTTAAACAAGACAATAACGGTACCAGTAATAGGTGTGAGTATTCTGGTGGTGGGGGAGGACGGGGCTTTAATGCCCAACGTAACGGTAGTTATCGAGAGGGAAAACCTAGTGGTTGAGATCAGGACAAATAGTAGTGGTATTGCCTCACTTGGTAGAGTTGGGCTTGGTACATATTTCCTATCATTACTACTGATAGAGAATGAGACTAGGATCCCCCTGAATTATTCTGACTATGTATTAGTCATAGATAATACGACTCGGAATATAGTTCTCTATACCACTGTAGCTCCCCTTTCATCAGATATTGTCATCAATAAGGAGAGCTTTGTTCAGGGGGAGAATATGTCTATTAGTATACGTTTGGCTGATCAGGATGGTAATGCTATAACCGGGGCATACATATATGCTACCCTTG
>CAZVPA010000268.1:0-2102 GCA_964628995.1 uncultured Nitrososphaerota archaeon
TTTTGGGGATCCGTATAACGAGAACATCTGTCATACTCATACATATCACCAATAAGTATAACAATAAGTTATACATTATTTAAGCCTTAAAAATTTCTTTGTAATAAGCTATAGATACTATGCGATGAGTCCTCTAGGTGCGTCGTGTTGGGTAAGCTTGCTGTTTGTCCGAGGGATTGTTATGATACATGCTTCCTTGAGGTGATCAGCGACAGAAAACTTAGACTTGCTCATACTGGCAAACTAACAAGAAAGCTTAGTTGTCCCAGAGCTGAGAAGGACTTCGATAGGGTTTTCTCTCCAGAGCGAGTCTTATATCCGTATGTTGCTGTTGATAAGAGAAGAGGTTTAAGGAGGAGGGTTTCGTGGAGTTATGCGATAAGATTAATCACCAATAAGCTTAGAGAGACGCTTAGAGATTATGGCGCAGAAAGTGTGCTATTTCTCGACTATGCTGGAAACCGCGGTATATTCACCCGATATATGACTCAGCGTCTATGGTATCTCCTAAATGTAGCTAGAATAGATTATACCCTCTGCGATGGTGCTGGTGAGAGAGCACTAAAGCTACATTATGGGAGCACATATGGTGCACTACCAAATCATATGGAGGGCTCTAAGCTCCTAGTATACTGGGGGTTCAATGCCGCTATCACTAGTCCACATAATTTCTTCTACGCATCTAAACTAAGAAAGTGGAGAGGCACAAAGATAGTTGCTGTGGATGTGTTGAAGACAGAGACTGTGCGCTATTCGGATATGTGGTTGAGGCCACGCTATGGAACAGATATTTATCTAGCCCTCGGAGTCGCCAACTATATTATCCAAAATGAGCTATACGATGAAGATTTTATTGAGAGATATACCTATGGGTTCGAAAAGTTCAGAGTATATGTAAGGAAATACGACATTGATTTGGTCTCTAGGAAGACAGGAATACCAAGAGAGAAAATAGTAGAATTCGCAGAGACCTACGCTGAGAAGAAACCAAGTATAATATTCATTGGATATGGTCTCCAAAGGAGAATAGGTGGAGGCGAAACCGTTAGAGCGATATCCCTCTTACCAGCCCTAGTGGGGATCCATAGAGGATTCTACTATGGAAACGTTGATGGACTAATGATAGATCTGGAATATCTTACGGGTTCATTTCTAGGAAAGCCCTCAAGAGTAATACCCCAATCGAGGATAGGTGAGTATATTGCGAGAGGTGAGTTCAAGTTTATCTATATCCACCTAACAAACCCCGCAGCGACACACCCAAGAGCTGAACTCATAGGGAGAGGACTACTAAGAAAAGATGTGTTCGTAGTTATACATGAAACCCATTGGACAGACACAGCAAAATTGGCCGACGTTATCCTCCCAGCACCGACATGGCTTGAGAAGAAGGACGCGGTTTTTGGCTATTGGCATAACTATATTGGTTTGAACGAGCCTATTATTAAGAGGATGGGAGAATCCAAGACAGAATTGGAGGTAATGTGGCTTATTGCGAAGGGTCTTGGCATAAAGAATGAATTCATATATGAGGATCCTATGAAGGCCCTCAGTAAGGCTCTTGATGAAGAAACATACAACAGGCTAATCACAGACCACATCGCCGAGATACGATACCGAAAACTAGATGAATATCAGACGAGAACAGGGAAAATAGAGTTCCTGAGCACCGAGGCAATAAGGCAAGGTCTAAACCCAGTACCGAAGCCAATAGACATTAAACCCCCACAGAAGTTCCCATTCATACTGGTCTCATCCGCACATATAAAGTATACTCACACACAGTTCGAAGATGTATATGGTCCAATACCACCAATACTCGAAATATCGGAGGAGGATATGAAGAGAATAGGTATTGAGGATGGAGACAAAGTAGTTGTGAGTAGCAAGTATGGAAGTGTGATCCTCATAGCGAAGAGAAGCGACAGAGTCCCAAAAGGCATAGTCTTCGCCTATAGATCATGCAGAACAGTCGATGGGAAAAGACTAAACTACATAACACACGATGAAACAAACGAGCTGGACGGAGCAACAATAAACACAACGTTTGTTAATATCTCAAAGCATAAATCAGGAAACCAGTAAGCGTAGCCTACCTATAC
>CAZVPA010000269.1:0-2095 GCA_964628995.1 uncultured Nitrososphaerota archaeon
GCGAGGGTCCTAAGGAAAAAAAGGAAAAAGGCTAGATGGGCAGACCTAGACTACAAGAGGAGAGTACTAAAATTCGCAAAACGTTTCGATCCACTGGAAGGGGCACCACATGCACTAGGCATAGTACTCAAAAAAGTTGGTGTAGAAGCTAGGAAACCAACAGGAGCATTACGTAAATGCGTAAAAGTCAAGTTAAAGAAAAACGGAAAAATTGTCACGGCCTTTGTACCTTGGGACGGCGGCTTAAACATGATTAGTGAACACGATGAAGTACTGATAGGATACATCGGCGGTGTCCGTGGAAGATCATTTGGTGATATCCCAGGAGTGAAATATAGGGTAATAAAGGTCAATGGGATAAGCCTAAAGGAACTAGTTACAGGCCGAAAGAAGAAGGAAGCAAGATAAGATTTTTCCAATCTACAGACTGGTTTTCTGCATAGACCAAACTGAGTTGTCCTTTTCTTGGGTTTTTCCTCCTAAGTGCCCAATGTTTACTATTTTGTGTTTTCCTGTTTAGAGTAATAATTGTTGTCGCGATGATTATTACTCATAACGTTCGCTGTTTTGTTGATTTTGAGTGTGTCTAAGGTTTGTGTGGAGGAGAGATCCGATATATTGACTATGGATTTATGCTTAGGACGGAGAGCAAGAACTGTCTTGGCATAGACAACCTGATGTGATCTATACAATACTCCTAGTGTTATCACCTATAGAGATGCTCATCTATCCTTATTGATGAGTCTTTAATACCCCATCTCTTTGGCTTATCAAGAAGTACCCATGCTGGGTCCTCATCTAGGGGTGTCTCCTTTATCAGCTTCCCGATGAATTTTTTGTCTTGGATAGTATGTAGTATTGCCTTCTCTACAAACTTTTTCTTGTCGATCTTGATGCCCTTACGAAGCAGTAATAAAGCAAGGAACTCCTCCAACTTCCTATTGACCTCATCACTTATCTTCAACGTAACCATCACACACCAATGGTACTAGTACATAATTATACAAACACACAAATATTAGAAATCAATTTTTCTTTGAATGCATGTATTATCCTGTTGTTAATGTTGCTCCTTCAAATGGATCCATTCTTGATTTTTTTCACAATAAAATTCAAGAGAAAAATGATGATATCTCCCGTACTGCTGTTGTTGCCCGGTTCCACCACCTAGACAACCTAAACATTTTTGTTCAACGTCCAGCGTTTTGGTTGGAGCGTCCCGGACGCGCGGTGTGCGTCCCTGGGACGCACCCTCTCAGAGGCATGTAGTCTCTATCTAATCTGGGTCTCAATGCCGAATGTTTTGTCTTGGGAGTGATGGACGCGCGGTGTGCGTCCTTGGGACGCACTCATCACTGCTTGTCCGGTGTGTATGGTCTCTTGTTTGAGAATATCTCTGTTCTCGTGATAATCTTGTTTCTGTTTTTTTGCCTTTGCTGTTCCTATGTTTGATTTTTCTAGTGTTTGTTGCTGTATGCTAGAAGCCCTAAAAGTAGAAACATAAAACATATCTTGCGACAAGCTCAACAGCAACTAACGACAGTGTTAAATCTAAAGAAATTATCTCTTATATTATTGGTGGTCCCATTGGGTAGTTATGTTGTCAGAGTAGTTAAGCTCAAAGACGAAGGCTATGTCGCCATACCACTTCCTCCAGATGTTGGCATGTCTGAGGGAGATCCGGTTTCAATCACTGTTCTTGAAGAGGGAAAGTTGCTTATTAGAAGAATTATCAGTGAGGAAGAGATCATTAAAAAACTGAGGAATGGGGTCGAGGCTGGGGGGTTTGATGGGGAGGATATAGACGATATTATTAAGAGTTGTAGAGAATGGTTCAGAAAGCGCTAATTGATGTTGGAATACTAGTACTTGCACTCGAGAAAAATAATCCCGTAAGACAGAAGTACCTGGGAATAGTAGAGAAATGTGTTAGAGGGGAAATAGAGGCATATATACCATACACAGTTATTCTCGGGGTTTCGCCTTCATGGACAAATGTGGACAATCATTAACATTCTTAACTAGGAGTATCGGCTTCAATGTCCACATTTGTCCACGAAGACTTCGGGCATCATTGGGTTCCCCGAGCACGCTC
>CAZVPA010000270.1:0-2026 GCA_964628995.1 uncultured Nitrososphaerota archaeon
CCTCTATGCTGCTCATGCGCCTGTCCAGCGCATCAAGCCTGCCCAAGATTTCGTCTCCGCTCCGAGATACCTTTCCGACCGCCTCTATGACCGTGTTTATCTTCTCGCCAATCTGGGTCAAGTCCATGGGCGGCGGTCCCAGATATTCGGCGTACGCCAGCAACGCCTCCAACACACGCTCCGTCATATATATGGAAAAACGACCCGACGCATCCGTCCATAGACCGTTTTTATAAAACCTATCATATAATGCCTCAAACATTTCACTTAGAGTGCGACTTACAGCATTATCTAAGCTTTCAGTAGAAGATAACTTCTCTGTTGGTAATCTATCCTTTAGAGCCGTAGCCGCTTCAGATAGAGCACTTATCGCTAGGATTAAAATGGATTCGTCTTCATAATCTATCTCAAGTAGCTCACTACTCCCTTCTCTTTTCAGATAAAAGTAATGAAACGTACTTCTTTGAAATTCTTCCTTCCTTCTCCTCCATCTCTTAATTATACTCTTGATTTCCTTCAATATAATATCAGGATATTCCTCTTCTACATCTAATGCAAGCAAAGTTGCAAGCCCATATATATTGTATATAACACCGGTGGTAGGAAGATCTCCATCATCTGAGACCCATATTTCTCGTTGTTTTTTCGCAAATCCCACAATCCAATTTTTGGACTCAAGACAGCATTTTTTAAATTCTTCAAACAGTCTGTTGGTGTCATCGGGTGCCCCACGACTTACTAACCGCTCTATTTCCCATAAACATTCAACAGCAGTCCATGTCGAGTACACGTGGGTAACTGTTTTAAAAGGAAATCCTGACCAGCCTCCATTTGGTATGTGGTTATCGATCATCCATTTTAGACCCTTATTGACCACCTCGATGATTTTTTTATCCGTATCTGCATCGAGTTCTCCAGTTTGCAACAATATTTCCCTTGCGTGTATCATTGCTGTCAATGCATAAGACACAGTATCTATAAACTCAGCCGGATGAATTCCCTCCTGTTCTAACCTATCATATAGATAGGGTGTTGACACGAATCCTTTCTCAATGACGGTTTTGTGCACGGAATTAACCTCATCCTTAAGAGTTTTAATTGGCAAGTAATTCGATATGTCCTCAGGTTTATGAACAGGAGTCCATGCGAGGCAAGGTATTAGGAACGCCTCTAGCCCTTCACATCTTATCTGCAGACCTTCGCCGAAACTATCATCACTCCAAAGAGCTTTGTTGTTCCTTATATTCTCTTCGAGCCTTCTCTTCAGTGCAAAAAGTGTCTCTTTTATCCTCTCTTCCACCTCTCTCCTAGATACCACTACTTATCACCTCCTTTATAGTAAAGCGTAAGACACATAATCCAAACCTGACCCCATTTCATATGAGATGTATAGTGACAAGCGTTCTCCCCTCCTTACACTAATCCCCTCTCCAGACTTAAAGAGGGGGAAAACTAAAGGCGGATTGAGCCATGTGCTCGGCCTGACTATAACACTTTCATCCATATAGACATAAGTAGTGAGTCTAAAGCTATTAACCACACCCTCCTTCGATGTTTCTATAGTAACTTCTTTATCAACAACTATAGGGTTGATTTCATTGAACCATATATGATGTAGTGGTACTTTTTCACTGAGCACATCTCTAACTTTTCTTGCTCCATATTCTTCATGAAAAGGTATAGGAAGTTTATAGCCATAAAAGTCGTAATCTGAAGTTACTAACTCTATGTATGTAATGGCTCCCAGCGGAATTATTGTACCTCCGGGTTTAATTAAACTCTCAACAGCGTGATTCATCACTGGAACTTGATGTTCTGCTATCAACGCAGTATCTAACATTTCACATATGACCACGTCCACCTTTTCGTCAAGCTCGACAGTCCTAGCGTCAGCTTCTATGAATTCTATTTTGTTAGCCACTGGGTATTTACTTATCATGTTCTTTGCAGCCTCTATCAAGAAGGGGTCTATCTCGACGGCATACACCTTCCTCGCCTTCTCAGCCGCGAACAATGAAAGTATGCC
>CAZVPA010000271.1:0-2015 GCA_964628995.1 uncultured Nitrososphaerota archaeon
GTGGCCGGAGTGTCATTCATAGCAGAACTCCTAGAGAAGGTCGCGGAGTGGGGGCTAAGGATTTTGGGGACACTTTGGGAAGCAATAAAACAAGTAGCAAATATAGTAAAGTTCATCCTAAAGATTATTGCTGAGATTGTAGGGATAATGTTTTGGATGCTTGTAATGGGGGCGGAGACAATTCTAAGCCGTTTCGTGAGTTCTAAAAGCATTGGTAGTCGTCTCCAAGATGTTCTGACGGGGTCCGGTTTTCTTATTGGTCTATATATGGATGTTATGCGTATGGACCCTGGGCTTGGTTTCGATGTACCCTTCCTCCTTGTTTCTTTAAACATTAGTTTGGTACCTTTCGGAGTCTCCCTACTGAATATATCGTTTTATGCGTGTTTGTCCTCACTATATATTGGGACAACGATGAATATTGATGTGTCTATAGGAGAACTTACTTTTGCGGGCGTAGCGATTCCGGAAAACATTGCTAGGATCTTTCTGAGCCCAGAATTTGGATATATATTTCCAACAACGCTTTTCTCCCAGTATCTCATGGAATCTGCTTTGATCTCTGTTGGTGAAGTCTCTGTGTTGGCAGCAGCAAACAATTGGGTGATGGGCTCTGTAATGTATGGTATTGGGTTGGGTATATGGGCATACTCATATTTATCTATGCCAGAGAGTGATATCGAGCGTATTTGCTTCACAATGGCGTGTATTCCAACGCTGATATTTGGTTTCATAGAGACCATCCTTTTCTTCTTTAAGGTATGGAGGGTTCTTAGTGCCATGGAGAGTGTTGAAAGTTCGTTAGGTAACCTATTAATATATGCGGAACATATTACATTCGTGAAGAAAATCAAGCAGATCGCATTTAAAGCATCTCTTATCTATTATTCTCTAACAATATTTTCTATTGCTGTCGCGAGTGCCATTGTGGCTAGGGGATATGCTCCCTTGGGGATTTTGCCGGACCTCATACTCTTTATCCTAGAAATAGCTCTAAGCCGTATTATACCCAGCACATTGTTTCTACTATACTTTTTCTTTAAGGCTAAAGACTTCGAAGAGAAACTTATTGGCACAGTTTTTCGCTATGGAACTATCGGAAATGCAAAATTATTCACAGCTGGAATATCACTTATCTCTGGGGCTCTCCACATTTTCTTCATTTATTGGATTACTTCACACTTTATAGCCGCTTGGGACAGATATATGTCGAGCTCAGGTGATTAGTATAGAGATAAAACATGGGAAGATCTCACCGACGACCACGATCAGTCCTTACCAATCCCCATACTATAATTATTATACACATGGGATGGCTCTTAGGCAAACCATACGAGTAGCCAAAAACTACCACTGGTGATTCCATGGATATGTACAACAATAGTATAGAATCATACTTCACCATATACATGGCCATACACAGGCCCATTCTTTCCCGGAGACCACTTAGGTGGGTGGCAAAGACAGAGACTTTCAGGAGTCTCGTTAGGGGGCGTAAGGATGTTCACGTGGAGAAGTCCTCCTACGATCTCGTGAAGGAAACTACCATATATGTGGGGGATGTCCTTGTTGTCAAGGAAACCCGCTATCCCCTGAGCCCCATCACCTTTGATGAGCTCTTTCTGTTTTATGTTGGACTCTCTGTATTGATACCTGGGTCGTTGATATATGTTCTTGCTGAGCTTGGGTTATTGTTTCTCCTTCCTGTTCTATTCTGGATATGGTTTTTATACGTGATGGTGGTGGTGTTCGTTCTGTTCTCCGCATTTGCAATGGGGCATATGGGTCTGTTGGAGAAACTCTATTTTCTTCACTGTACTTTTCTGTCCTATTTTCTCTTCAGCCTGATAATCAGGGGGGACAAAAATGTTGTATCCAGAATACTAGGAGAGATTAGGAAGTATGTGAGGAGGGAGTATTTCTTCCCGCCAAGGGCTATTGCGAATCTTGCATGGAGGAGACATGATGTTGTCCTTGAGAAGGAATGGGAGAAGTGGAGGGAGATCATGAAAAAA
>CAZVPA010000272.1:0-2014 GCA_964628995.1 uncultured Nitrososphaerota archaeon
ATAAGACATAATGCCGAACCATAGAGGACAACCATAACCCCAGTTACTATTAGACCATAATTGTATAGCCAGGGACAACAGGATCCCCCTCCACCAAAATCACTAAATGCATCCCTAGTAAAAACAAACCAAGGATTAAGAACCCAGCACAAACCTATGACAACCCAAGCAAAAATCGAGGCTACGATCCCTAAGTATAGGAGCATTCTCGTTATATTCATACCGGAACCCACTTAAAGCAGTTATCCCTCCATAAGCATAAAAATCTGCTTTTTTGTGAAGTCCCCATCCATGGAGAGATGATATAGCCAAAGTATGTGCTCTATGGTGCATTCTTTATATCATCGTTGGCATGCCAGGTCTGGGAGCTTCCCGGTTTGTTCAGGTATCATTATGGTCGGTTTTATGCAATAGTTCGCACAAGGATACACAGCATATACATATGGATAGATCCTATTATTTGATCAGGCTTTTATATGCTTTTTCCTTTTGTAGTAGTGTGTTTGGTTGTGGGTGAACGTTCATTTTTGTGTGTGAAGCCATATGGAGTTGTTCTCTGAGGACACTATAAAGCCTCTAGATAAGATCTTTGATAGGGAATCCGAAGTAGCATTAATGAGGGATCTCATCAATACCTCCGCCTGTTTCTCTGTCTCGGGTCTGAGGCGTGTGGGGAAAACAACACTCATAAGGTCTGTGGCGGCGTCAATAAGGGATGTTCTCCCAGTATATCATAACCTATGGGGGTTTGGTGGAACGGTAGAGGACTTGCTTAGTGAACTGACAGACAAAATCCTAGCCACACTGAAGAAGATGGTTGGTTTTAAGGGGAAACTATCCGAGTTTGTGAGAAGTCTCGAGCTATCGGTATTGTTCCTCCGCTATAAACCAAAGAAGGATGAGCTCCCAAGACTCCTAGACAGCGTTATCGAGCGTGCGGTAGACTATGGCTATAAGGTCGGGATTCTTCTAGACGAGTTTCAATCATTCTATGACCCAAGGCTATTGATGAGGCTCTCAGCACTACGGGATATATTCGGTACAAAAATATTCATCACATTCAGCGGATCCGTCGCTTCCCTAAAGCGATTCATAGAGGCAGATGAGGAGGCACCATTCTACGGAAGATTGGACGAAAAAATCCTCATAGAACCATTCAACATTGAACAGGCAAAGATGTTTCTACGCAAAGGATTCGAAGAAAAAGGAGTCGAAATAAGCAATGAGGTAATAGAACTAGCCATAAGCAACCTCGGAGGCTTCCCCGGATGGCTGGTGAAGTTCGGGAAGAAAATGTGTAGAGAGAAAAAATATGATATCACCACAGCAAACACAGTACTAAGGGAGCTATTCAACGAAGCAAAGAAAACCATATACTCAGAAATAGCCAGGGTACTACTCGATCGGAAAGCACCACACAAATACCTAAAAATACTTAACTACATATCGATCAGAGGAATGGCGGGGCCGACAGACATCGTGAATGCTGGAATAGTAAGACAAAAAAGCCTAGCCTCAGAATACCTCAACTTCCTCACCCAATACGGATTACTAAAGAAAATAGACAGAAAATACATAATACCAGACCCACTAGTACTAAGAACAGCCAACCAACCAGAACTCATTAGAGAAGTCAAAAAAAGGATCAAGAAGATGCATACTAGAAAAAGACAACAAACCATACCAAAGCACAATAATTGAGAATGAGGAACCATTCAGACGACAAGCCTCGCAGACCTGTCGCAATACCCGATTTGTAGGTCACTTCTATAGGCTTTAAATGGCTAAAGTAGGTCAATGAGAAGCATAGAAGACTGTTCAGCTAGGGGGCCACAAGAAAGAAGATTATGGATTCTGGCTTATTCGATGCTACAACTTCTCTATAGACAGCCTCTGGAACAACAAAACTATAGTTCTTTAGAAGGTCAAGCCTATTTGTTTTTGCCAACCCCATTATTGCTGATGAATCAACCACTAACTTCATCATTAAGCTCCTCAGGTGGGTAATTAATTA
>CAZVPA010000273.1:0-2013 GCA_964628995.1 uncultured Nitrososphaerota archaeon
CATCGCCGCCTGAAGCTCACCAAACCTACGCTCAAACTCCTCCTTGGTGACCATTATTGCTTCGATAGTGGATACTTTATGTTCTATGTTGTATATTTTCTTATTGATGTTGGATATTTCCTCAAACGTTATTGTGTGGAGACTCAAACTTAGTAATATCCCCGCAAATATTATTGTTAGGGGTATGTTTTGTGTGTAGAGGTAGAATCCTATGAGTCCCCCCGCTATCGCTAGCAGTGTCGCCACTAATCGTAATGCTCTCTCGACCAACCCATTACACCAATAAACATATAATTATGTCCCACAAATATAAATCTTACTAAATACTCAAAAGACTTATTTAGTATAGCTTGGGGGTTGGAGCATATATAGATCTAATGTTATTTGTTTTATCCGTCCCGTGATCCTCCAGCTGTCCCATTCAACAAAACCATATACTGGTGAAAGATGGTAATGCATACTGAACATAATATGATTAAAAGCATAGATATTGAGAATAATGTCTCTATTCTATATAATAACCAGCAAAATTTGTAACATGTATCCGAGGCGACAAAAGAAATCTGGTGGAATATACCTCACATAATTCTCTGTTAGAGACATACGGGCTACATACTATTGCTCTATACAAGCCTAGACCCTGAGTCTAGATATTTCCTCTTCGATCTCCTTCAGTCTCTTCTTAAGTTCCATATATCTCTCAACGAACTCATCGGGCGTTATCTTGTCATTACTGAGTGCCCTCTTGAGTGTTTCTATTTCTTTCTTTATCTCGGCTTTCTTTGCCTCCAATAGTGATATTCTCTCATGTAGCCCAACCGATGGTCTCTCCTCAGCCTCCATTTCTGCTGGTATTGTTGTTTTTGTTATGACTCCATCCACTATTCTGGAGATCCTGTCGGCAAGTCTTGCTACTGCTAAGTCGTGTGTCACTATTATTATTGTTTTTCCAAGTTCCCGGTTTAGTTCCTTGAATAGCTTTGCTATCTGCATCCCAGTAGTACTATCAAGTTCGCCTGTGGGTTCATCAGCAAGGATTAGTGGCGGGTCGTTGGCTAGGGCTGCTGCTATGGCGACTCTTTGTTGTTCGCCTCCAGAGAGCTCGGACGGCTTATGGTGCATTCTTTCTTCTAGTCCAACGATCCTCAGTAGTTCTCTCGCCCGCTCTTTCCTCTTACTTCTCGGTATGCCCGCCAGTACCATTGGTAGCTCCACATTTTCTAGTGCTGTTAGTGTTGGCACTAGGTTGAAGAATTGGAATACTATCCCGACTTTTGTTCTCCTATATTTCACTAGTTCTTTTTCTGGAAGAGAAACAATGTTTATTCCATCTACATATACCCTACCAGCACTTGGCTTTGTTATTCCTCCTATTATATTTATTAGTGTTGATTTTCCAGATCCCGATGGTCCAACTATTGCCCGGAGTTCTCCCCTATCAACACTAAGGTTTAGGCCCCGGAGGGCGACAACCTCTATTTTTCCAGTCTTATATATCTTTATTAGATCCTCACATACAACCTCACTCATACCCACCACCTAGTGGTGTATCCTTAATTCTTCAGATATCTCCCTCTTCAGGATAACTTTGAGGGGGGCTATACCAGTAGCTATAAAGACTATGAAGGCCGATATGAGGATTATTGGTAGCTCCATTGGTATCGTTATGGGATACCCAGGGGGATACTCAACATATATTCCAGATATCGTGTAGTTTATTGTTAGTGTTGATACTAGGATCCCATATGAGTATGCTATAGCAACTGTAAGCCCAACCATGAAACCTAGAACCGTTATTATTAGTACCTCACCACAGACAATCCCCACCAGGTCTCGATCTGATGCCCCCCTCGTCCTAAGTAGGGCTATTTCTCTCCTCCTCTCCAATAAGGAAGAAATCATGGTTAGTGCCAACCCAGCCATCGATATCACGATACTCACAACAAACATTATCTGCGTGAACAGCCGCAAGTAGAGGAAACCTATATCCTCATCCACCTCCCTTATCGCCTT
>CAZVPA010000274.1:0-1307 GCA_964628995.1 uncultured Nitrososphaerota archaeon
TTAAGAATAAAAACACCGCGAGGCGGCATTTTAGATTGATAGTTTTTCCGGAAAGGAAAAAGGAAAATGACTTTCGTAAAATTGTCTCAAAGCTTGAAGATGTCCGTATTTTGAATTGGTATTCAATTATTAATGCATATGTCCTAGAGGTACAGCTTTCTCAGATACAGAGGATAATAGAAAGGCTAAGAAGAATATGTTCATGGATAGAGTTAGATTCAGAAGTTAAAATTCAAGCAACATCGACCTTAATCACCCCTCAATTTGATTTTTGGGATATAGACTACGGGGGAAGTAAAGATATAACTGTCGCAATAGTGGATTCGGGAGTTGATGCAGATCACCCAAGCCTCAAAGGTAAAGTTATATATTACGAAGATCTAACTGGAGAATCGAATCCAGAGAGGCCAATAGATAATATTGGACATGGCACAATGATAGCATCAATAATAGCTGGAGACGAAATTCAAAATGCTGAAAACGTATCTCTAGTTCATTTTGGAAAAGCCGAACCTAAAGGCGAAACAGCGATTGTTTACATATCTGAAAGAGTCTGTCAGGTTGATATCAATTTCGTATGGGAATCGAACTTAGCATATAGAGTAATTCTAAGCCTTCAATATGAGAATGGCTCAATTAAAGAGCTGGCCAACACAACCAATAAAAACATAAGCATAAGAGCGATGTCATGTGAGGGCATAAATAGAATAAAAGTTATACCAATAGGAGGAGAAATAGACTACGTTATTAGAGTCCGCATTCCATACCACAGTACGTCTATATTTATTAAGGGGGTAGCTCCTAGCGTAAAGCTTGCTGTATGGAAGGTTTTTTACGGATTAAATACAACGACATCAACATCTCTGGTTATAAATGCCCTAGATAAAATATACTCTAAATATAGGGACCTAAACATTACTGTGGTAAATCTAAGCATTTCAACTGAGGAGACTAGCTATGCCTTAGACGAAGCCGTAAACAAACTTGCAACCCAAGGCATATTTGTTGTCACTCCTGCAGGAAACAGCTATATCGAAGACTACAAGAAGAATAAAATTAAAAACCAGATTAATTCCCCAGGAACAGCAATATATGCCGTTACGGTAGCAGCTGTTAACGAATACTTGGGCATATCTCTATACTCATCTAGGGGAGGCATATATACAGAAGAATTTTTAGAATACTCAAAGCCAGACCTCGCGATGTTTGGCGGAGGAATTATATATGGTTCGTGGGTAATCGGGGCTGATAGCGACCAAAGAGACTACATATTCGATGATTTGGAGGAGCATGACTATACGGTAAAC
>CAZVPA010000274.1:1317-1996 GCA_964628995.1 uncultured Nitrososphaerota archaeon
CGGTAAACTTCGGAACAAGCTTTGCAGTAGCATACATATCGGGGTATCTAGCGCTGATGTCCAGTCTTATCTATGAGCAAGGAAAGTGGGAGTGGAGTCTAGACCAACTACTATATTTAAAATCAATAATTCTAGCATCTACATTTGAAACGACGTACATAGGTATGCACGAAGAGAAAATAAGTGGTGAGGATATAAAAATTAGAAATCCGCCTCCATTCTCAAATGGATCGAAGGATTATGATGAAGGTTTTGGCGTGCTATATTTTCCAGCGTTAATGGAGACTAAAAAAATATATCTCAATGACTCGCTCAATTTTACTATTAAGGTCTCTATGTGTGAGCCAGTTGTGGTGAGACATATCTATGCAAACGACCTAATAAGGATATCCGTAAAAACAAACACAACAAATAGCTCGGTTGTATGTATATACAAAATATTTAGTGGGGATGGAAGCCCAATACGATATTGGTACACACAGTCAAACTCCTCAAATACTTTTCTAGGCTTTGGAGATATCTTAATAGTGGCGAAGATAGCAAAAAATAAAACATCCTTAATAACAATAAGAGTAGATCTCTTAGCGCGACGCACGACTGTTGAAATTGCAGTAATAGGAATAGGAATTACACTATTCGTAGCAATAATCTACGCGATGATCAGAATAGCACAAAAAAT
>CAZVPA010000275.1:0-248 GCA_964628995.1 uncultured Nitrososphaerota archaeon
GTAACAATCTGTGTGTGTTTACCATTATATTTTTTCTTCTATCTGCAAGAAGGCTATATCCAATTTATCATGAGACGCATGGATATATTCTCGGGTCTAACAACATTTATTGCATGGAGGTTTCTAGAATTTCTCTTCGCTGGGGTCTTGCTTGGTTTTGTTGGACTCATTGTAATGTTTTTCTTCCATAGATACTTCCTAATCGGAGAGTTGTGGTTTGAGGCTAAGCTCCTAAGGGCTAGAATTGT
>CAZVPA010000275.1:258-1313 GCA_964628995.1 uncultured Nitrososphaerota archaeon
GTCCAATAGTGATACTAACAAGGCTACTTACGACAATAAAAAATGTTGGTGAAGGAGATGTTATCTTATATTACCTTGAGATAGGCGAATTCATGACTAAGCATTTCTGGCACATACTGCTCATAGTAGTTCCGCTGTATTTTATGATCGAGATTTCTAGGATAAGGGAGTTCGATACTGAGAAGCTGATAATAAAATATCCCAGCAGGATTCTAAATTTGTTCCTTGTCATAGTCATAGGTGCGGGGTCAATAGCCTCTTTGATCCCTATATACTATGATTTGCTGATAATATTTGGCGATCCTCAACGGGCTCTCTACCTCTTTATATATGCAATACTCTATTTCTACCTACCGGCATTCGGAGCAATACTTGGATTCCTACTAGTCCTAGTAGGATTAGCCAGTAGGGAAACAAGAAAAATATTATCTTCCTTAGAGGATCGCCTAATTAGGTATGGAGTTGCCAAACTTTCAAAAATTGAAGTCACATAGTTTGGGGCCCTACTGTCCATATTTTTCTTTAGTATTCTGAAGGTCTCTCATTGCTGTGAATAGGAATTTAGGTCGTACTGAATGCTCTAACTACTTGTTTGAGCGTTTCAACCTTGGCTATATGTTCTATGGCTTCGACAAGGTGCAGGGCTTTTTCTAGGTTCTCCTCCCATACCACCACGCCGTGGTTAGGTATTATTGTTGCTTTGCTGTTCTTTAAGACTTCGACAACATTCTTTGCTAATTCGATGGTTCCAGATGGGGCGTATCTACAGGCTGGTATTGCTCTCAGGTTATAGGCTATTGCCTCCTCGTTTTCAGATATAATTTCCCCAAGGACTGTTCCGAGTGCAGTTGCAAATGGTGCGTGTGCATGTATCACCGCCTTGGCGTCTTTGATATTTCTATAGATCTCAAGATGCATTGGAAGCTCCACCGAGGGTCTCCTCGGGGCATATACTATATCTCCACTAATCCTTACGTGTACTATTTGTTCCGATGTTATTGAGTCAAGTCTTACTCCGCTGGGGGTTATCAGGATCATATCTCCCATTCTAGCAC
>CAZVPA010000275.1:1325-1996 GCA_964628995.1 uncultured Nitrososphaerota archaeon
TTTCCTCCAGCCTCGAGGAACCTAATTGCTCCTAGGACTTTGGGACCCATACTCCCTGGAGGGAAGTGGCCTTCCTCGTAGTATCTCTTTATCTCGTGGAGTCTGACCTCTCTTAGTGGCTGCATATTCTTCTTATCCTCAAAGTTCAAATACACATAGTCAACATCCGTTAATATGACGAGCATATCAGCTCTAATTATCCTTGCTAAGAGCGAGGATGCGAGATCCTTGTCGATAACAGCTTCAACACCCTTATATTGTCCATCCTCATATATGACGGGTATCCCACCTCCACCAACAGTTATGGGGATTATACCTTGATCGAGTAGTTTGATTATAACTTCTTTCTCAACGATGTCTATTGGTTCTGGGGAAGGTACTACTCTACGCCAGCCTCCTCGTGGGTCGGGTTTGATGGTCCATCCTTTTTCTTTTATGAGCTTTTTTGCTTCCTCTTCGGTATAGTAGGGGCCTATAAATTTGGTTGGATTCTGAAATGCGGGATCATCTTTTCTCACCACCACCTGTGTTACCAAGGCTATGACCTCGCGACAAATTCTTCTTTGGGCGAATTCATTTCTAAGTGATTGTTGAAGCATATAACCTATAAGAGCTTGTGTTTCCGCATTGATAACGTCGAGGGGCATGGGAGGTATCTTATCCTTAGCAGC
>CAZVPA010000276.1:0-1966 GCA_964628995.1 uncultured Nitrososphaerota archaeon
GTAACGATGCGGATCTTAGTGGTTGGTATAACTGCACTTTCGCTGATGAGCTACGAGGTTCTGCGAGCATGATACCACTAGTTCAAGATTTATCGTCTACTAGTGTTGAAGGTTATTTAGGTACATCTTCTGGGAGAGCTACAGTGGCTCGCACTATTCAGAGATACATAGTGGCTGAGGGGGCATGTGGTGTTTCGATGGATATAGAGGCCTCTCTTTCTTCAGCATATCAGGATAATATGACCGATTTATTCAGTAGAATATACAATTATTTGACAGTATTCGGAGTCCTAGTTTTCGCTATTGTACCACCTAAAGAGAGTGATACCTTTGGCTGGTATGCATATAATTATACGGAGATAGGCAAGTATTGCGACTACTTCATCATAATGGCATATGAATACCATGGTAGTTGGAGTGATCCGGGACCTATATCCCCAACAGGGCGTATCGAGAAAATAATAAATTATGCAATATCGAGGGGGGTACCATCAGAAAAAATAGTATTGGCGTATCCCCTGTATGGTTATGACTGGTATTATGATGAAAACGCTGGGTCATGGATCTATTATAGGGTCGTATTCTACGATGATGTTCAAGACATATGTGGTAGTTATACATACCAGACATCGTGGGTATACAATTTCACAGAAGGAGCAACAACATACGAAGCTAATGAGCTACTCATAGAGTACTGGGGACAGTACTATCACCAAGTATACTTCCCAGATACAGAGAGTATACTATACAAGATGGGTTTGGGGATATATTATGGTATAGAGAAATTCTCATTCTGGCGCTTCGGAATAGATATGGATCCAGAATTATAGAGTTTATTCCGTAGGTGGAAGGAGCAAGGCCCCTATAGTGAGATAATTGTGCATGGCTTACAAGACGGATACATAGAGCTTTTTGATAATGCAGAAACAGTGATAGATATGGAGTTCTCTATAATTTTTCCGATGAAGACCAACATATCAGCGGATGATGCCGTGCTGTTCGATAACATCACGAGAAATGGGACAATTTATGTGCTAGACACGAGGGAACTTAATAATGATATAAACAACATCACAATATTCTCCAAGAATAGGTTTGAGGCCATATCGTCACAATTTAAGGTATACAAGCTAGACTTTGATATCGTTGATCTACCATCAAAAATAACAAGATCAGCAAATCTAACCCTAAATTATGCGAGAGGGTTTAGTAGCTTTGCGCTATACGTATCCACGGACAGGGACAATTGGAGTTATTATTCTGAAATTTCTGAGACTTTCGAGCTAAACGTTACAGACTATACAAACACAACGCTATATCTGAGAGTTGTAGGGTTCAGTGAGAATGGTAACCAATATAATAAGACCTATGGCCCATACAAGTCATTAATTATCTTCATGTGGCCGCTAGAACTAATGAAGGAGTCATCGAGGAGTTTATTGAATTCTTTGAAAGCACTGGCTTCATGTATGTGGATATGAATTCGCCCTTCATTGTTAGCTACAATTTATCTATAAACGGAAGCCTAATAGACTCGGGAACACTGTTGGGGAATAAGACAATAATCATAATGTGACAAACCTAGAATATGGTCTGCATGTAATGAGTATCTCATTTGTATCGGAAAATTTCAGTCTCAGAAAACAATATAGCATATACAAACTGTATTTTGATGTGCTAGATATTCCCGATACGGCTACTGGTACTGCGTTGCTATATTTGAACTACTCCTATGGTATGTCCGATTTCACCTTATACATATCCCTAGATACCGCAACGTGGATTAGTCACTCGTTTGGTACCAGCACTCTAGTATTAAACACAACAAAGTACACAAATACTACTCTCTACATAAAAATCGTTGGCAGAAGCATCAATGGTAATTCCTATACAAAATATTTTGGTGCAGTTAGAGTAGTAAACAAAGTAAAAGTACTCATGTGGTTCGACGAGGAGATAGTTATAG
>CAZVPA010000277.1:0-1963 GCA_964628995.1 uncultured Nitrososphaerota archaeon
AATGGCATGTTATGAATAGCGTATGGCACTATGGGCAGTTTTGTGGGCAGTTTTTATGGGTATGGGCAGTTTCTTGCAGGATACATTTGACCTACTCTGCTTTCTTGCCAGTTTTATACATTTGAGTTTGGGCGGAAGAATTTTTGTCGCTTGCGTTCTCTACATTCGAGCCATATGTTTCTATCCTTATTGTCGGTCTGCCCTGTATCTAAGGTATTTCTGGTTGATGTTTTCAGTTTTCTGTTTACTATTTTTTCCGTGCCTCCAAAAAATTCATGGAACTTCGATGTGATTATTATTCAATAATGTCTGGATCCACCATAATAGTTACATCCCTTAGCGATATTCTATGGCGAATACTCAAATCGACCACAGAGGGGACATATAGGATTATTGTTTGTGCCCTATCACCAAATATTTTCCGTACACAATAAAACTTTCTCGTACCATATAGGTCCCTTCCTATCCTAAACTCATTTATTATAATAGAGATGTTCTTCATAGAGCTCTTAACCTCAAAAAAGTAGATATTCCCGACAAAAAAGTTTCTAGAAATATCAAAAACCGCAATGTCAAATGTTACGCAGTTTTTTCTATACGCCAGCATAAGCATATCCATAAGTTCAATATGACGCCTAGCCTCCATGAGAATGTCCTGAAGAGGAGCATTTTTGATATCATACATTAGGACATGTGGTTCATAGAGGAGGATATATAGAAGAATCCTTGCTAGGGATTCCTTCGAATAAATAGAGAGCTTATCCGTGAAGTGGAAACCTAATAGTCCTTCTAGGTTTTGTAGTATATCTTTTGGTGGGATATATTGCAGGATAAAATTCAAGATCTCGCTAACCAATGGGATTTTTTCGCCTATAGAACCGAATGTGAATTTCCTATAAAGATCAAACATGAGGCCAGAAGAGTCTATATCTGCGATAATTGTATTGACTATGCTTTCTGGGAACACTATGGATAAATTAGAAAGATTGATTACAGGGAGAATATCCTTAGCTAGTGGCAGACTGTCATGGTACGACTTTATTAATATCCTTTTCGGGGACATAACCAATATTGGCTCCCAGATAACCCAGCAATACTGAAATAGGTAATTCCGAACATACCACAGTGCGATATATTCCGATAATACCCCCTTTACCTGCCTAAATGTCCCCTCCAACCTAGACATAGAAGAAACACCCAAGACAAGGTATTCCACGAAACGAACCAAGAACCTCATAAGAATTATAAATCCACTCACAAAACTACTATTATATGTTCTCAAAAAATATAAAGGAGTTAAGGCCTCCTCCTAATTACGATTATCAGAGACAATACTGCAAGCAAAGCAACAACACCAAAAATAACTAATGGTACTCTATCAACAGCACTACTAACAAGTATGGAAGTCTCAACCACAGTAGTTGGAACAAAAGTCGTCTCCACCGATGTTTCAGTAACAGTAGTCACGGTAGACACTGGATAGTCGCTTGGGTCAAGAGGATCAGAACCAAAACGAACTTCAATAGCATCAGAATATCCATCACCATCACTATCTATAACAGTTGGATTAGTACCAAAGTAGAATTCACGAATATTCGTCAGTCCGTCACCATCAGGGTCGAGGGATGCATCACTACTATTGGTCGGGTCGAGCCCATAGGTTACCTCCCAGCCATCCGGCATACCATCACTATCAGTATCAGCCAGTGTGGGATTTGTAGCATACTGATACTCCTCAAGGTTTGTCAACCCATCACCATCAGAGTCCAAGTACGAATCATTTGTGAGCGGATCGAGGTCATAGCGTACTTCCCAACCATCTGGAAGCCCATCATCATCTGTGTCCGCATCGCTTGGGGAGAGCCCAAGCCTATATTCCTCAAGGTTCGTTAGCCCATCGCTGTCGGTGTCGAGGGATGCATCACTACTATTGGTCGGGTCGAGCCCATAGGTTACCTCCCAG
>CAZVPA010000278.1:0-552 GCA_964628995.1 uncultured Nitrososphaerota archaeon
GCTGAAGTTCATAACGACTTCTAGGTTTTGGGATAAGAAGATAGAAAGCATCGTTAAAGAAATTTTAGGTGAAGTAAAATGATTGTGCATGATTCTTAGGGTGCAATTATGGCGTCTCCTAGGCAATATTTGATTCAATGTGCACATAGAATGTATGATAAGGTCTCTGAGTTATATGCTGTGTTCAAGGTTCCGTTGGCCGAGATGCTACGAACTTATTCGACTCCACGGAGGATATCTGAGCTTACACGTACGTTGCTGTTGCTCTCGATGTTAGGAAAAGAAATGCAATCTCTCAAGGAGATAGTTGATGAGGCCTTGAGGTATAATCTTACTGAGAGAGAATACGACATCGTTGAAAGCTGGTATGTGCGTGGTCAACTTCTTGTGCTTCCGTCGGTTAGAAATATTATTCTTGGGAGGCCTCCAATGCAGATGGTTGTTAGGAGAACTTTGGATTCTCCAGAGGCTCGGTTACTAATCTCGGTATTATCCTTTATTCGTGACTCTATGGCTCAGATACTGCAGTTCTTGGAGGATGTTGATATTACC
>CAZVPA010000278.1:562-1923 GCA_964628995.1 uncultured Nitrososphaerota archaeon
GGATTCATGATCCATAATGTCAGGAGGGATGTCAGGTTGGCGATTGATACTATTGATAAGTTGCTTAGGAGGGCGTATATGTTATCTTCACCAATGTATGAATATTCTGACTTGGAGTCGCTATTGACGATAATAAGGGACAAGCTATGGATACCTGACTGGGTTAGTAAACTTCTTGAGGTTGCTGACAGGCTTCATGAAGTTGATAGGATTGTGCGGAAGCTTGATGAAATCCGCATCTTGATGAGACATCTTAAGGGAGAGTTAGGGAAAATCACTATCCGCTTTCTTGCTGAGCGTCTATACGAGATTTATTGTCTTTACATTGTACTGAAGGCTATTCATGAATTATACAATATCAAGGAGATAAAGCGACGTGATCTCGCTAGGCTTATGGTCGGGACTGAGAGGAAAGGTAGGATAGAGATAATTTATAATTCGCCAATTCCTTGTAGTGCTGTGGAGCATGCACTAGCTAAGAAACTTTTATCCATGGAAGAGATAAACAATGAGATTCTAGAGAAAGCTAGAGGACGCCCAGACCTCATTATAGAGTTCATAGATATTGACGGACGTAAAAGATTGTTGCTTGAAGCCAAGTTTAGTGCAACACTTGGCTATATCTCGGGCGGCAAGTTTAAGGCGTTCTCATACCTATACGAGTATAATGCTGATGCGGCAATACTTGCTTTTCCTATAGCTAACGAGCAGTTTTTTAGGAGGTCAGTATATGATGAAGAAGCAAAAGCGTCCTTCGGACTACTTAAGGCAGCAACTGGAGAAGGCATAGAGCTTTTGTTAAGAGATGGAAAAAGACTATATGTTGTTCCGTTATCTCCACTCAACGAGGAAGTATCTATGAGAATACTCAAACGGATTTTGGAAATGACTATTCATTGATGATCGGTAAATATTGTAGTGAAACTTTTTAAAGGGGAATCATGTTGGGGAAATTTGATGTTATTCCTGTGGAGACTAAAACTGCGTATACTATTGTAAGCAAGGATGTGAGTGTGTGTCACTCGTTACTAACAACGGATCTGTACGCACCATGCCAACATAGATGCTTATACTGCTATGTTAATGCACTTGGATATGTCTATGCGGCCTATAGGAAAAAGAGTAAACCCTCGGTCTTCGTCAATAGGCCGGAACTTCTACGAAAGTTCTTCAAAAAACATCGTGACCTAAAATTTCCCCTGAGGATAGGTGCTCTGAGTGATGTGGGTCCACCTTATGAGGTGACAACAAAGCTACTCTGGAGGGCACTAAGGTATGCTCTAGAGTATAAATATCCAATCTTGATTATTACTAAGGTACCTCTCCACAAGTATGATTATGTTAGTAAGCTACTCATAGAG
>CAZVPA010000279.1:0-1922 GCA_964628995.1 uncultured Nitrososphaerota archaeon
CCCCTGAAACAAAGCAATGTCTATTTGTTCCAGCCTCTCTATGTCCTCCTCCTTGAAGTCTGTAGCTATGGGCCAAAAAACAATCTCTATATCCCCCAGAACCTCAAGAAGTTTCTCATGAAGATCAACAATAGCCATATCACAACCGCCACATACTTCTCCTGGAACTATAGCCATCGTGTATTTCCTCGCCACCTCCTCCATCACCTCATCGGACCCAATTTCCTTATTTGTTCAACAAAATCCCTAACCACCTCAGCAAACTTCTTAGCCTCCGTAGCCGAAATCCACTCAAGCCTTAGTCTCTCAGGTTCAATCCCAATCTGATCAAGCAACTTCTTCATCAATGCGACCCTCTTAAGGGCCTTAAAATTACCCCTTAGAAAATGACAGTCGGACGGTGTGTGACAACCACCAATAAGAACACCATCAGCACCAGCCTCGAACGCTTTGACAACATACTGCATATCCACACTACCAGAACACGGAACAGTTATCGGGATTATATTGGGTGGATACTTCAGTCTACTAACCCCAGCAAGATCCGCCCCAGCGGATGCACAATATTGACAAAGGAAAGCAAAAATCTTCGGTTGCCAATTACTGGATTTTTCTTCCTCCATGACCATTACCCAAAAAATGCTATACCTAATTATAATATCAAACATATAAAAAAATACATATACATGGACATAGAAAAAATATAGAGAATACGGATCAATACAGGGGGCGTCCAAAAAAATATGATCGCATGTAGGGAGTGTTCTTATGGAGTATTTATTATATATAAAGTGATGATGAATGATTCTCGGATAATAGCATAGTCGTATTTTTTCCTACATTAATACTAGCACTTAGTAAAACTCTATGCCCGAGTCTTCCTATGGAAAACCACCGGGATCATTGGAATAGTGCTATTGTTATGATCAGTAAAAAAGAATACACATTATAGACCAATTATTTGGAGACCGCTAAACCTTATTGTTGGTAGTAGTATTGTGCCTATCATTTTTTGTTCTTTACCGATATCAATGATGTTGTTTATGGCCTCGTAGATGTTCCCTACTAGTAGTGCGTGTTTTATTGGTTCTTTTTCCTCTCCATTCTTGATGAGTACTGCGTTTCTTATTTCTAGTCCAAAGTTTCCCGTTATGAAGTCTACGTATGGGGCGGCAAACTTCTTTACCAATACACCTTGCTTGGTGCTACCTATTATATCATCAATACTTTTTTCTCCAGGGGCGACCTCAATGTTGGAGGGAGCCGCTCCGGCTGGGTGCTTATGTATGTCTTCTATCGTCCTCGCACCCCTCCTAAAACCATTCCCCGTGGGCTCTACTCCAGCTATTCTCGCATTATAGTAGTCATATAGATACGCCCTCAGTATTCCTTTCTCAATGATCAGTTTTCTTGTAGTTGGTACTCCCTCATCATCAGCAAGAGCACTTCTTATCCCACCCCTCATTCTCCCATCATCAATAATGGTGAGTTTCTCGGAGGCGACCTTTTCCCCGATTTTGTTGATCCATGGGCTCCTATTTCTGTTTATGTTCTCTCCATTGACGGCTGCCAATATTGCTGTTAACATTCCCGCGAGCTCCATTGGTTCTATTATGGCATCCAGCTTCATACTTCCTTTGAATGGTTTTGCTTTTGATGCCAGTATCGTATTTCTATGTAACTCAATACCAGCCTCTCTCCAGTCTATATTACCTAGGCTTGTGGAGTATCGCTTTATTATTCCCTCACCCATATCTTTCTTTGCTAGGAAGTGAACAAAGACGTTTGTTGCTCTATGGGAGAAGTCCACCCCAAGGGAGTTCATGATGTGGAACTCGAAAATGTTTGCCCTAATGAGTCCCCTCATGACTCTGACTCCATCATGCTCTGAGTTACTGATAATTTCCTTAACATACCCCCAG
>CAZVPA010000280.1:0-1918 GCA_964628995.1 uncultured Nitrososphaerota archaeon
GGCGACCAAGACCGAGGTTAATGAAACTAACATCAATCAATTTTTGGACACTTTCGGTTGTTCGGTAATTCTTGATGTGGGTTCTGTTTTTTGTTTTCTTTTTCTTGGTTTGTCTGGTGGTGACTAAACTTTAGACACTTTAGACAAACTTTAGACGGACTTTAGACAGTAGTTCTGTTGCTTGTTGGTTGGAATGGGAAGAGCCTTATCTATTTGTTGTTGGTTTTTCTGTCTAACCTAGCCATTCCCGTTGACTTGGTTTTTTATCCATTCTATTGCCTCATGTTTCCATTTAGAAGCCATAAAAATGCCCTATGTAGCTCGTTTTGCGACTCTCCTGGCTCATACAGACCAGGTATATCCGTTCCACTATGAATTAGATATAATTCGTTATTCAGGACTATAAGTACAACAAATTTTCCCTCTGTTTTTGAGCTAGTTTTTAGAGCCTTTACGAATGAGTTTAATAGATAGCGTGCTGTCCTCTCAATATCCCTCAAATGCGATTCTGTTAGAGAACCCCCTAGAAGCTCACATATCTACTCTTTCTCATTAATACCCATATCTACTTTCTCTAGCTCATATTCATTAGATTTGCCAACTTTTTTACGTAAATGCTCAATTAAACTCATTATTTTCCTGAGATTTTCCTCATCGTCTATAATCATTTTCCTAAAATCTGCTTTATCTACTTTTGCACGTCTTCTCAAGATAAATGCTTTTATTCTCATATGGATAAACATCGCATATTATTAACAAAGTATAAATATAAGTTATAAAATTTTATGATTTTATGGAATTATGATAGGTGATACGAATGGGCATGACTACTGTGGCTGTGTCTCGGGATTTGAGGGCTAAGCTTATGGAGCTTAAGATCTCGGAGAATGCCAGATCGTTTGACGAGTTGTTGAGGAGGATGCTTGTCATATATAAGAAGTATAGGTTCTTAGAGGCGAGCATGAAGGTGAGAAAAAGAATTCATGAGCTGGGTATAAGTCTTGAGGAACTCACAGAATGACAAAGATAATCGCCATAATCGACACAAACGTCATATTTTCTGCCCTATATAAGCCGGATTCAAATCCTGGACTGATTCTGCTCTTGGCGATACTTGACAGGATTGAATTGGTCGCACCACTGGCCGTCCGCAGAGAAATTCGTGAGAAACTTGTCGAGAAATTAAGGTTCAGTGACCAAGAGGCACTATACATAATATCGGCATTGCCAATTCGATGGGTGGAGGACGAGATCATTAAGGATTTGATTCCCAGAGCACTGAAGATTATTGCAGATAGAGATGATGCTCCAATTGTGGCTCTTCAGATCCTTACTGGATACTCCATAATCACGGGAGATAACGAGTTGTTGGAGAATAAAAATATCCACGCATACTCTCCACGTGATTTCCTAGAAACACTAATCAAGAACAACATAGTAAATAAGAAAGAAATCGAGGAGTTGAAGAAAGAAATCAAACTCATCGAAGCACTAGTAAAGATGTCGACAGAGTACATATCAACAAGACAAACCGACTTTCGAGGTAATGTCCTCCTTTAAAGCCAAGTCACAACTCCGTTTCTATAGGCCCGATTTAGAGGCCAGAGCATAGAGCGATAGCTTGTTCAGCGTTTAGAAATTGAATCCAACACAGAAGGCTAGAGGCGACCAGCGGATTATGGCACAGAACAACAATAACAAGATACTACGAAGGGAGAATCCCAACACGACAAGGACCACTCGAACAATTCAAGAGAGAACTCCAGGCAATCCTTAGGAGGGAGCTAAGGTATAACACGGAGAACTTCCTAGAGATAATGCGTCGCCTCGCAGACGAAAGTGTCCAAAAATTGATTGATGTTAGTTTCATTAACCTCGATTTTGGTCGCCATTGACCATTCTACGCCATTGTATTAAT
>CAZVPA010000281.1:0-1873 GCA_964628995.1 uncultured Nitrososphaerota archaeon
CTTTCTAAGTTCCATGGCGACGATGAATCTTGGGCCTATATGTACGATAAGATCTTTGCGGGGCTCCATGAATTCAATATTTTCCTCTGCTCGCTTCTTTAGTGCCAAAGCAACAAACTTCGCTCCCCGAACACTGAGTTCTTCGGACCAATTGATAAATACCTTGTACTCTCCGTTTTCCTTAAATCCTACGACAGTCACAAGCCCTGCATCGTCGAAGACGAATACTCTTTTGACTGGTATCTTCGCCATGGAAGATGGCACCTAGTCATCATTAGGAGCAGAAAAAACCATTGGTTAGATTTATCAATATCCGCATTAAATATTCTGATTATCTAATTTTTATAAGATATCTGTTCCAAATATCGCATTGAGATATACACCATAAAATTATTATAAATCTAAATATGCCCACCAGGAACAAGACTAGCAAAAAATTTAAAGGATGTTAAAACATGGTAGAGACTGAGGAACTTTCGGAGAGCGCTGAGAATTACCTCAAAACCATATATCGTCTAATGGCGGACGAAAATACTTATGTTAAACCAAAACTTCTGGCGGAATTTCTGACATATGCACCAAGCACGATGACACTAACGCTTCAGAGATTGGCAAGGAAGGGCTACATTGAATACATAAAGTATAGGGGCGTTAGATTGACAGAGAGAGGGATTCTACGTGTGGCAAAGATACTTAGAGCCCATAGACTATGTGAGGTTTTTCTCCACCAGAAACTTGGCTTGGACCTTGTACTGACACATAACGAGGCGTGTAGGATGGAACATGTTATATCTGAGGAAACCGTGAATAGGTTAGAGGCGTTCCTTAATTACCCTAAGTTTTGTCCTCATGGAAACCCGATCCCAGATAAGAACCTTAGACTAATAAAACTTAACGATATCGCTCTCTCAGATGTGGGAGTGGGGGTCTATAGGGTTTCCAGAATAGCCTTCGAGACGCCGGAGATACTGGCCCTTATGTTGCACATAGGTATAAAGCCGGATGTTGTTTTGAAAGTCCTGAAAATTGATAAGGTTAACCGTGTCCTTATGGTTAAACTCGGATCCAGTGAACATATAATACCACTAAGAGTAGCGCAGGTAATAATGGTTAAACGTGCTTAGTGTGCAGTACGGCTTTATGATTTTGTTAGGATATGCCAAGCATTATTTTCCCACTGATGGGTTATTCGTTTGACTTTAATTATCTTTTATCTTATAGGATACTTCTGGTGATAAGTAAATGCCCGTCTACCTAATTGTCGGCGGCTTCTTTGGGGATGAGGGGAAAGGGAGTGTCGTTGGGTATTTAGCTCTCAAAGATAAAGTTGATATTTGTGTTCGAGGAGGAGTGGGGCCCAATGCTGGGCATACAGTAAACTTTAAAGGCAAAACATATAAACTCAGACAGCTACCATCAGGTCTTGTATATGAGAATTGCAGACTTCTAATAGGCCCAGGGGTCCTAGTGAACCCAGACGTTCTCTTCAAAGAGATAGAAGATTTTGGAGTTGATATCAGGCGGATTGGTGTCGATAAAAATGTCGGAATAATAGAGCAGGAGCACATAGATAGGGAGAAAGGTTCTAATCATCTTAAGAGGAAGATTGGGAGCACTCTCACGGGCTGTGGGCAAGCAAATGCGGATCGGGTTCTGAGGGTGCTCAAAACAGCAAAGGATGTTGATAGACTACGTCCAATGATAACCGATGTCCCCGAAGAACTATGGGCAGCCATCGACTCAAACAAAAGAATAATCGTTGAGGGAACACAAGGAACCTTCTTATCTCTCTATCACGGCTTCTATCCCTATGTAACATCAAAGGATGTCACTGCGGGAACATTGTGTGGAGATGTCGGCATAGGCCCAAAGG
>CAZVPA010000282.1:0-1868 GCA_964628995.1 uncultured Nitrososphaerota archaeon
GATTCGAGCCATTCCTGAAGCTCTCTAAACTTCTCTCCTGAGATTGGATTTACTGCTCGTATATTCTCAATTTTAGCGAAATCATCTACATCGACTGTGTAGACTATACGAAGATCTAGATCTCTCATTATTGAGACTAAGTATGCATCCCAGGAATCTATAGCGTACATCGCGGCGATTCGCATGCTTTCTTTTACCCTGTCAATGCTTATGTCAGCATACCATAGTGCTTTACCTACACCAACTAGTAATTCTAATCTTTGAGCTACCTCCTTAGGTTTTGCTCTTAAATAATGAACAGCAATGATGAATGCCCCCATAATTGTCGATAGGGGTATCACACACTTTATTTCTCCCTTGAGTACTTTGTTTAACCATTCTAGGGCATCCTCTCTTGCTGGATTATTAACAATAGCTAGCGCTATTGGACCCACATCGGCTATTGAGTCATACCTAATTTCTTTCTTGCCCATGCACTCCACCTCTTAATGGGACGCTCTTTTGGGGTATATACGAATGGTTCTGCTGGATGTTTTCTGATGTATTCGATAATCATATCAACATTCTCCTCAATGAACAAGTGGCTGTTCAACTTAATCCACACCCTTATGGCCTCTTCAAGGGCTTCCTGAACTGTTATTCCTTTAAGTATAGCTAGAGCTCTAAATGTCCTGTATAGCTTGTTATCGATACCCTTTAGTGTTATCGAGCTCATGATTAATCTACCAGTATTATTATCATTATTATTTATCTTAAAAATATGATCTTTACTGTTAGTATGGCAATATGGTAGAACTCTACAAGTCGTGACCTCTAAAGTGAGAGAGCTTTATTCGCCATACCGCGAGCCCCATGAAACAGTGAAGATCCAGTCCTTCAGGAAGATTCCTAGATAAAGAACAACTTTCTCATTGACTTTATTCATATTATGCTGAGAAAAGTATTGATTTTCCAAAAGCATGTAGTCTCCATCTAATATGGGTCTCAATGCCGAATGTTTTGTTTTGGGAGTAACGGATGTACGCTGTGTGTCCCGGGGCGCACTCATAACTGCTTGTCCGATGTGTGATCTCCCGATTGAGAAAATTTCTGTTCCCGCGGTAATCTTGTTCAATATGTTGCGTTTTTGCCAAGTATTTAATGACAAGCAATAAAGCTGTTTTCATGGCTTCTGACTTCAATCCATGAGTCTGGGTTTTGCTCTCGCATCCAAAATCCTTGCCGACCAAAAGCAAGATGTCGATGGATAGATAGGATCAAAAGCCCAGCAATTACAGATTAGAGAGAAACTGAGACATGTTGATCTTGTTTCTGTTTTCCCTGCTGCTATTTGCCGTCTCTATGTTTGATCTCTCTAGTGTCGATTATAGTATGCTAGAAGCCCTAGAAATGAGAACATAAAAACTACTTTGGGCTAACTTATCTTGCGACAGCCATATGTTATTGTTAAAAGTTTTTTGTCAGGTAGATAAATTTGAAGAACAAAACAATAAACATCGATACTTTGATTGAATATAAATGATATTAAGATGTACAAGTTTTATGGCAAATTAGGTTGATATGAGCTATCATTAGAGAGCGAGGAGAGCTTCAGATTTCTTAATTTTGTTTTCTATCGGATCTACCTCTAGTCCCAGTCCCTCTAGTGCATGAAGCCCTAAGACTTCATTGTCTTTTTCTTCGGCGAAAACAACAATTGTTGTCGCAATTTCACCCAGACACTCTATAACAGCTTCACCTACCTCCCTCTCAACGATATCTCCATTTATCAACCTAAACTTCCTCTTCTTCGTTGGTCTTATTCCAAGGCTTTCCAGTCTCCTTCTTTTAATCCAAGTATAGATGGATCCAGTATCAACAATAATAGT
>CAZVPA010000283.1:0-1838 GCA_964628995.1 uncultured Nitrososphaerota archaeon
AAATCGCTGAGTTAAATGCATAAATATATAGATATATTGTGTCTAGCCAGTAATTTTGGAGAGATGTTGACACTATGTTTCGGAAAAAGTTTAGATGGATACTTATAGAAGTCCTCTCGGAAAAACCAGTCGACCAACATGATCTGGCTAGAATCCTTAGGAAAAAGTCCTACGAACTATTTGGAACCTTTGGATGCCCAGAGTTTTACATCATTAACTATGACCCATTAAGTAGGAGAGGAATACTGAAATGTGCTCGCTCAGACGTAAATAAGTTACTAACCTTTTTTGCGTTCACTAGACTTATCGATAAAAATGATAAAATTATGATTGTTGACCTATACTGCGGGGGTACGCTCTCAACACTTTTAGATAAAATAAAAGATATAATACCATCCAGGTCGATATCTAGTATGCTTGGTGACTATGATGAGCAAAGTATGCGACCAGAATCTAATATTTGAACTAGTTTCGGACCTCTCTGAGGCACTAAAAAATAAATCGGAAATAGAAATCTATCGCTATCTCAATGTTCTTACGAACTACTTAAAAGGCAAGACATGCCCAAAAGAGACTATTGAACGAGCAATAAAGATACTTGAGTCACTCCATCCAGACCTTTCAGAAGATCGCCGAATTATTCTAAAGGAGGTCATAGAAGCAATAAACAAGGCCGTCAAATCCAAAAAGAAAACAAAAAAACCTAAGAAGGGGCGTACTCGAAGACGGCGTAGGCGCTAAATGTCTCCTCTGGCGATAAGCCACCATGATATACAGCTCCTCTACCAGGCTGAAATTTTATTCTACCTTTAGGAAATAATACCAAAACGCTATCGGCGGGCTTTATTTTTGTCAATAATTCGGAACCTACTCTCCTGAACTCCACTTCCTTAAATCGTAACATATCCGCTGAGGTCAACCAAAACTTTTCTCTGAAATCCTCGGTCTGGAGATATATCTGCTTAGCATCATTTACCGCCGAACTATCATTTAATGCCAATAATGCATATCTCTCTTTCACTATGGGGGACAGCCCTCTATCCAAAAGCCTCTTTCTTTTTAGCTCCTCCAAAAAGTCATCTATCCCCCCATACCTAACATATGCACCCAATCCATGATCTGAACACAATATTAGTCTTACTGATTTATAATTCCTCGATAATTCTGAAACAACAAACATTATTAGCTCCACAATACTGTTAAGATATTCTTCTACAAAGTGTACAAGCAAAGACTCCGAGGCACCATGCATAGATTTTTCCAGTTCACTTAAAATGAAGAAAACAAAGCGTGAATGTTCATGTTTCCTCCTAAATTTATTCAGTACTAAGCCTATGGGCCCATAATATACTTCAACGTCTCGATATTTTTCGCTTAAAATTTCGCTTTCTCTCCTTCTGAGCTCTCTCGATAATAGAAAACTTTTATCCATATCTGAGCATACTATGGCCTTTCTAGATATATGTGTTATCGATGGCAGTAATGCTATTTTTGGAGACATCTCTAAACATTTGAATCCAGAGCTTATTAGTTTAGGTGCCAGACGCAATGCACAATCATCATACCTTAACCCATCGACAACTATCACAAGATTAGCTACATGAGGATCCTTATTGAAACTATTCGGAATTATACTGGATACAAATAACTCCCTTTTTGTCACTATTAAATCGTAATATTTGGTTATGAGCAAATATTCCCATTTTCTAGATAGTTTAAAATACAATTGATCAATTTTTGAGACAACCCTGAAAAATCCTGGAACATATCCGAAGCCTCTTTTAATATTAGCAAGAAACATATTCGCCAACGTTCTCGTCCTCAGAATTATGGCTAGG
>CAZVPA010000284.1:0-1815 GCA_964628995.1 uncultured Nitrososphaerota archaeon
TTTAGTGCTTTTTTAGCTTTTTCTATTGCTAGTTTTTCGTGCATTTCGCATATAGAGCTGTGCGGTTCTGGGGGTCTTCTGAGGAAGTATTCTTCATAATCTGACTGGATTTTTATCACTATGCCCCATGCTAGGGATGATGCTATGAAATCGTTGCCGCGTGTGTATTGTAGATTGAATTCTTCTGGGGTCATTATCGTTAAGTCGCAGGGGAGGTGAATCTTTTTGTTTCTTGAGACTATGAGGACGTCGACATCGCTATCTGGTCCAGCTTTTTTTCTAGCAAAGGATCCGGAAAGGATCGCTAGTTCAACTTCTTTAAGTTCTCGGATTTTCTTGACTATACCGAGGATTTGTTTGTTCATTGTTAATAACCATTCTTCGTCGAAAGCTAGTTTTGTTCTTAGAGTTGGGATGTCTAATCTTAAATGTATGCCATCTGTTATTTCGATTAAGGCTGAATTCTCGGCGGCTCTATAAATCATGGGTCTCGATATTCCAGTTTCTGTTGCGACGAGAGAGATTGGGAGTTTTGCGAAAAGGTGTCTGATGAGAAATCTTATAATCACTATTTTAGAATAATCTCCGAATTCACCTATTGTCCAGTCAATGCCTCTAAGTACCCAAACTAAATCTTTTAGAGATATATTCCTCAACCTCCTTAACGAGTTTCTCAACTTTTTCTACAAGTTTCTTAACATAGTTAAAGTCAGGTTCCTCTACTGGAGCATAAGGTCCATGCTGTGCCCAGAGTCTATATCTTTCTAAGTCATCAACTATAGAGCTGAAATCTTTAGACAGAATTTTTTCTCTGTAGTGAAATCTCAAGGCTAATTTTCTGAATGTTGCATGACGAGTCGTTATGGTACCGTTTATTAATAGTTTTATTGAGTTTAGAGCATTTTCCATAGCCATCCAAGCGTAATTAATTGCATCCTCTTTATCTCCTCTGATAAGTGCCTCCCTAGCTTTATTAATATCCCTCACAGCTTTTTGAATACCAATAATCGCTTTATTTTTCTCGATTCGTAAAATGTATCACTCAGTTTACATACCGTAAAAAATATTTAACATAATGTTTAATAAATTTTACGTTAAATAACGAAGTACTTGACATGGAAGTCGATTTTTCGTCTTTACGTATCGTTGCCATTTGTTTTAATTGCGCAGTCTGAGCCATTAATTTACTAGGCTCTTGTGGACTGGTAACTTGATATCTGGGGCATTATCGCTAGACCTAGCTCTCTTTGTTGCTAATTCCCAGTATAATAGTAGTGGATATAAAGTTGGGAAGAAAATCGAAGTCTATGCCAAGTACTCTCCAAATAGTTTTTTATATCTTTGCCTATATTTATTCTGTGGGTTTTTCTCATTGTATTGTGAATTAGGGTGGGTTATTTGGATGTGGTTTGGCGTATGAGTTCAGATATTTTGCTTAGTGCTTCGTGATATTTCACATTGGCTTTAAGGATTTCGCGTTTTATTCTAAGGGCTTCATCCATGAGTTCTACGACTTTACTCAGATTTACGCCGGATAGTTTCTTAGCTAGGTTCTCTATGTTTCTAATCCATGTATCGACTTCTTCTAAAGTTTTTGCAATTTCCTCTTCTGATGTTAACATTCTATAAAAACCCATGACATGTAAACAGGAATTAAATCGATAATATTCTCTTAAAAGATCTCGTCTTTCAATGGCTTTTAAAAGTCTCTCAAAGATTGGTATGGAAAATTCTAGACTTTCCGCTTTTTCTGGAGGGATCCTAACGGAAACGAGCAAGGCTTTTCTCATAAGCTCGACAGCCCACCAACTCTTC
>CAZVPA010000285.1:0-1809 GCA_964628995.1 uncultured Nitrososphaerota archaeon
GTTCCATTGTATATCATGTCGAAGTGATAGAATAAGTCATTCTCAGTAGAAACGCCCTCTGGTAAGCTGATAGAAACATTAACATTGGTGGCATTCGGGTTCACGGCCAGATTTGTAACATTTATCGTCAACTTGACATGATCAAAGTTACCCAATACTAAGTACGTGGGGGTGATACTAGCCTCGAGAATCAAGCCTAACGTCTGGAATGTTGCTCTCTTCTGGTAGCCAACAACATTTGTGTCATCCGACCATGTCTTAGCCTCCATAACTACATCACTGGTACCGGTTACGCTGAATGCGAAAGTAACATTTATCTCTTGTCCTGGCTCCAACAAAGAAATGTTGTAAATATTGCTATCATTTAGTAAGTTTAAAGCGCCACTAAACTCAAGTCCGACGTGAATATTGGTTATGTTTTCATTTGCATTGTTCCTGACAGTAATATTAATATAGAGGGTTTGTCCTGCGAGAGCTGGCTCACTGGGATACTCAAACCGTGTTAGGGTAAGGTCTCTAGATAAACCATATTCAATGAGTTTCTCAACGAATTTGTATGTATCATTGTCATAGAAATTATAATCAGTAATCCAACCATAAGAACCGCTAGTTAGCATGTACCCATGACTAGGTGTTTCTACCATTGCAAAGTATATCACTTCAGACCCCTCCATTGCATGACCGTACGTGTATGTATCATTATCTCCCACCGCGAGTGGATATAGATAATACTTCGTGCCATTAACTGTTAGATCTGTGAAGTTAACAGCTGATGTCTTATAAGTGTAGACCACATAGGTTCCTCCTCCGCTAACGTATTGCGCAACACTATTATTGGCCCAGACATATATATATGGTTTATTATAACTCCCAGCATTGTCTGTGGGGTCGTACACGGTAGTTTTTAGGATCTCAACGCGGAACGGAAGTGTGATGTTGTCTAATGTTGCTTTGTTTGTATATGGGTAGACGTCGCCGAGAATCCAAGCATAGCCCTTGCTTTTGTTTACGAATTCTATTAATGCACGCTGTTGCTCGATAGTGAGATTTCCCAAGCTTGGGTTGGGTACTATGACAAGCCAGAATGTGGAAATATTCTCCGATGTATACGATATGTTATGAATTGACGTTGCATTTACTGTGAAGCCGTATTTATTCTCGAGGAAGTCCAGTAAATAATCGTAGTAATTTTTCGATTGGTTATAATATGCGTTCTTATCATCTAATAGAACCCTCATTTCGAAGGGCAAAGTCATTCCTGTCTCTCCAATCACTATTTTCCTTGGAATAGTTCTCCGCATTGTGACGTTTCTATCTGCTTGTTCCGCTGACATGCTATTTAGTGGTGCTAATGGAGCAATTAAAAGAGCGAGGAAAATTATTGAAGCTACCAAAGCTCCTCTGCGCATAAAACACACCAAGACAAAGCAGATTTTCTGATACACTATACTAAAAACCTTTTTTATACGGATAGAAACAACGACGTAATACATTAGAGTGCTTATTAAGTGGCTATACGAATCCAAGAGTATAGATGCGCTATTTGAGACATAGGCTTTATAATACTATTGAGCATCCCAACTATTGCAGTATAAAGTATAATGAAATGGATTTTGTGTTTTAGCCATGGAGAGTAATCTTCTTCTACCAGAAAAAAGCAATTTAGCCCTAGCTATGATCTATGCTTTTTTGATGTTTTGCGAGTTTGAATGCTACTATCAGAATATGTGGGGTATAGAGTGTTATTGCTTCAGATTTAAAACATCGATAAGTAGGAGTAGAATTGGGGATAGTGATGAAGGATAGCAT
>CAZVPA010000286.1:0-1800 GCA_964628995.1 uncultured Nitrososphaerota archaeon
AGATCTGTGTAGCCTACGATGGACACATTAATTATTCCTTGATTAATGTAGTCCTCAAGGAGTTCTTTTGTTCCTAGGCTGTCATACACTTTAATGCTCATGGAGATATCGGTATAGTTCTCATATGTTAGCTCATAGACATCACTAAGTGTGATATCGATTGCCCTATATCCCCGTGAGTACACAGTAATGTTCAGATTGCCTATCCTTATCAACGTATCTATGGGGCTTCTGGCGGTTATGTTTACGTTCAGGTCGTATGCTTCTCTTTCACCAAATGTGAGTTGTTTAAGTTCCTGGAAGATCAAAAATTGCTCCACTCCTATTGACATTGGTTGGCTCTGCCCTGAATCATCACTCTCAAGGCTTTGATGAATTTCGAAGTCGAGTGGTATATCCCTTATGTCGAAACCAAGGAAGTTGAGGTTCATTCTACCAGTAATGTTTAGTTCCAGTTGTTTCTCCTCCATAACATCCCTTATTAGTTTTTCGAGTGCATAGTTTGGATACTTATCGTATAACCGTACCGTTATATTCACTGTCGATGCCTCCATATAGCTTATGTTGGCGTCCCAAATGAATAGTTGGCCAATATCCCCAAACTTGTTACTGAATGTTATGTTTAGGTCATTGATCCTGATGCTTAGGGGAGAATTATTCACCATAACTGATATATTTATCTCCAAATATTCCTCATAGCTCTTTGAGGAGACTATTTGAGCACCCGTAAGAACTGGAAAAATACTCACCATTTCCGCTTGTTGGCCTGAGAGTTGGTCTGCAAAGTTCACCAATATACTCTCCGCAAACGGTATCTTGGTGAATTCGAAACCAAATATTGCGAAGGACGCATCCCCAGTAATGTTTGCTTTGAATGTCCTATTGACAAGTAATTCCTCAAGAAACTCCTGTGTGTTCTGATTATCATCAAACACTATCTTTATTATCCCTGTCGTGTTTCCTAATGGTTCGATGACATATCTATCGTCGATCCCGCCTTGGAGCACCCGTTCTCCTAGATAGTATACCTCAAATTCCACGTCTCCAAACTCTATGGTCGTGTTGACTATGTTGTTAAATGTGAAGTATATCCATAGCTCCTTATCGCCCTTCTGTTCTAGCTGGTCTATAGTAAATATCTCGTCCACACCTATTGGGATCCCAACACTCCCTACAGTCCCCTCAGAGCTATACTGTATGTCCTTCACAGAAACATTTAGTGTAAAGTTCCATTCCAAGAAGTAAAAGTATAATTCCGCCTGAATATCCACCTTCGATATTTTCTTCGTGAACAATTCCTCCAGTAGTGACTGGGTGGCATTGTTTTTGTATAACCTAACAAGGGACTTCAATGTGACATTTTCTTCTGATAGATCTATCAGATCTACGAGCTCTGCATGTATCGCTAGTATACTGTCTTTTGATATATCCATAGTCATATTCCAAACTTTTGCGGGAATATCCATAGTGTTGGATGTGTTCAGAGATATTGTCATTTCCGCGTACTCATCATTCTCTTCTGTAACATCTATGCTTAGTCCAAGGATTTCGAGCTGGTCTAGTGGGAGGCCGCTTGAGGATTCTCCCACAATGGCATTACGGAGATCCCATACCAGTGAATATGTTATAGAAACATTAACGATATCTATGCCATATATTGTTATGTTGGCCATGCCCCTGACAGTACAATTGATTTTGTTTTCCTCTATCAACTCCCTAAGGAATTCATATGTCTCGTTTCTACCATAGAACAGTATTGTCATGTTGATCATATTCTTGCTTAGGGGCTCTATCTCGTAG
>CAZVPA010000287.1:0-1799 GCA_964628995.1 uncultured Nitrososphaerota archaeon
ACAGCGAAGTGCTCAAGCTTGGGCCTCATAAAAGCCGAGAGTACTGCCCCAGACAGGAATCCGACAAAGTAAAAGGGGTTCATGCGGGAGGAGAAAAGAGTCTTAGCCATTCCGCTGAGAGAAAGAGAAATCATCTGCACATTGGTTATCTTTGAGAGTACGGGAACTAAATATTGATTATAGAAGAATACGGCTATGAGAACAGCAGACACTACAAATGATATGAATATCACGAAATAGAGAATCAGCTTTAGTAGATCCGCTATCTTAACAATATATTTCCCATAGTTTATTAGATGCTTGATAAAGCGCATAAGCCGGTTTTTGTATATCCTATATCTAATCTTATACTTCCTAAAGAGATCCGTCTTAAAGAATATCACTAAGAAGACTATTAGCCCAAGTAGTATCGCTAAGGGCAACCAATATAATAGTTCCGATAGGAATGACATCTATATCACTTTAACAATCGAACTAAACATACCTAAAACAAAATTGAAATTAATATTCTTGGTTGTAGATGAACACCTATAACTCCTCGTGTAGTTTTTGTATAGTTAACAACATCTTATTTGAATTCCCAGCTTCTAATCTGATATTTCTCTACGAGCTCTAAGTCTACATCCACGCCAATACCAGGCTTCTTTGGAACATCAATTGTACTATCTGGATTGAGCTTGTGAGGTGGATTAATGATATCTTCTTCCCAGTATCTATCAGAAGCCGAGATATCTGATGGATAACCTATGTTTGGCAATGTCGCCACATGTAGGAGATGAGCTTTTCCTATACCCGTCTCTAACATGCCTCCAATCCAAGTCCCAATTCCACATTGTGTGCAGAGATCATAGATACGCAGTGATTCGATAATGCCTCCTACACGTGGAGGTTTTATATTTATAATGTCACAGCTTTTAAGTTTTATTGCCGCCCTAGCAAGATGATACGATGCTATGCTCTCATCAAGGCAGATAGGAGTTGATAGTTCAGATCTAAGCACAGAGTGGTCTACGAGGTCTTCGTAGTGAAGAGGCTGCTCTACCATAATTAGATTAAAATCATCAAGTCTGATGAGTATTTCAAGATGCTTGGAAACATCATAGGCTGCATTTGCATCAACCTGAAGATTAATATCAGGGTAAGTTTCCCGAACTTTATTAAGAACTTCAATATCATAACCTGGCGAAATTTTGAGCTTGATTCGCTTGTACCCCTGATCCAAATAGTATTGAATAGTACTAAGAAGCTGAGGAATATCCTCCTTTATACCTATGGAGACACCCACCAGAACCTTTTTCTTTGTTCCCCGATACAGCTCATATAGAGGCTTATCCAAAATTTTGGCATAAAGATCCCAGAAGGCATATTCAAGAGATGCCTTCGCAATCGGATGACCACGAATAATTTCTAGTGATTCCCTAAAAGCGTATGGAGAGTCAAATCTTCCTTTGAGTATACGCGGAATCAGAAAATTTCTGAGAACTAGAAGAACTGTTTCATGCGTTTCGTAGGAGTATCCCGGGAAGTTATCAGCGACAGATTCACCATAACCAATAATATCCTCCGAATGAAACTCAACAATTACGATATCCCTCCATAGCGAGACCCCAAAGCTTGTTTTAAATGGTTTGCGAAGTCGCATCCTAATGTGTCTAACAACTACTTTTTCGATAGTAACTGAGGTTCCCAACAAAATTTTCTCCCCCCTAGCAAACACCTTTATACCCATAAATTTAATTTAGGATTTTTGGTTCGTAAAGTTGGTGAGAGAGCATGAAGAAAAAGCCTCTAACCGAGCT
>CAZVPA010000288.1:0-1786 GCA_964628995.1 uncultured Nitrososphaerota archaeon
GTGAAGAAGATCGTATATGAGAAGGTTAAAGTAGGTGTCTCTATTCTTGAAATATGCGAGTTCGTGGAATCAGAGATAAAGAGACTTGGCGGGCAACCGGCTTTTCCATGCAATGTATGCGTCAACGATATAGCTGCCCATTATACGGCTCTTCCCGAGGATAGAACAAAAATTCCAAAGGATAGTATAGTGAAGGTGGACATCGGTGTTCACATTGATGGTTTCATAGTGGACACGGCGTTTACAAAATATTTTTCTCCCCGCTTTAAGGGGCTCTCTGACATAACGAGGGAGAGCTTGGAAAAGGCTGTTGAGATTATTAGAGATGGTGTTAAGGTTAAGTCGGTAAGTGAAGCCATCGAGAAAACTATTACTGCAGCTGGGTTTATGCCTATAGAGGATCTCTCCGGTCACCAACTGAAACAGTATAACCTGCATGCTGGAATTAACATACCTAACGTTGCAAGGATAGCTCCCAACTACAAGCTCAAAGAAGGTGAAGTATATGCAATCGAGCCATTTGCAACTCTTAATGGATTAGGTAAAGTTATCGAGGGCGATTTAAAGCCTATATGCTGTGTACTGAAAACCTTTACTCTCTGCAAGCTGTCTCCAATCGAGAAAATCATGTTGAACAATTTACATGAGCGTTTTCGTACTCTACCATTCGCAATTAGATGGATTAAGGCAAGTAAGGCGAAGCTGGAGATACTTGATAAGCTAGCTAGAAAAAAATTAGTTTACTGTTATCCAGTTCTCATAGAAGCAAGAAGAGGTTTTGTATCTCAATGTGAGACAACGGTAGTAGTCAAAAAGAATGGCTGCGAGGTTCTTTCTGAAATACTATAGGCTACTCTTCTACTTCCTCTATTTTTCTCACATGTTTCAATTGTATAAAGACCGTTCCAACAGGAACTTTTCCAATAATCTTCTCGCTACCAGTAATTGGTGAGATATCGTAGATCACCTTATAGGCTTTGGACAGTATTATCGCTGGAGGCGAATCTAGAAACGCCTTTAACCTTCCCTCGTATATTGTATACTGCTCAGATCTCTCTGAGGATTCATACACTCTAAGTATTGTACCAACTTCATAGCATGAAGTTAATTTATCTACGCTTATCATTTTCGCTAAATCTTAATAGCCAAGATTGAAATATTAATTGAATGCGTACCTGCAAACCACCCTATCGAGGAGGAATAGTTCCATCAATGAAAATAGGGGAGACAGGTACGCAATAAGGGCAAAAATCACAGGGAGGCGATCATCTTTATGGCTACTCTTAAAGGGCAAGTTAGGACAAAGTATCTCATACGTTTATCCTTCTCTGCGGAGGGAATTGTGGAGCGTCCAGATGTCATTGGCGCCATATTTGGTCAGACAGAGGGTCTCTTCAAAACGCTTGATTTAAGGGAGCTTCAGAAGGTTGGTAGGATAGGCAGGATCGAAGTGACTATAAAAAGCAGCAAGGGGAAGAGTGAGGGAGTAATAGAGATTCCAAGTGGACTAGACATTGTGCGAACAGCTCTAATAGCGGCAGCTATAGAAATGGTTGAAAGGATAGGCCCGTGTCCAGCTAAGATCAAGGTTGAGGAGATAATAGATGTCAGAGAGACAAAAAAGCAAAGGCTTATAGACAGAACTGTGGAATTGCTTAGACAGTGGCGAACGCATAAGACATTGACTGAGGAGGATCTCATCAAGGAAATTGAAAACAGGTTGAAAGTAGGTGAAATCATAACCTATGGCCCTGATAAAATACTTTGCGGACCAACTGCTCTTGAA
>CAZVPA010000289.1:0-1704 GCA_964628995.1 uncultured Nitrososphaerota archaeon
TTAGCTTAACCGTTATGGTTACGAAGCTTAAGATAGCCTACGAATATATGTCTGGGTACTCATCACTGAAGTATAGTGGAAAAGTTACGAAATCCATTGGACGTAGAATAGGTGAGATAAATGGAAAGCCAACTGCTTCAGTATACAACACATGGACTGGTGGCAGATTTGAAGAACAGATAAAGACAGGAGAATCAATACTTGGTCCAGCGTCATTCTTCCCACTCGCCAGGAGGTTCACGGTAGGAAAGGAAACATACTGGGTTTCCGTTCACCCATCAAGATTTAGCCCAGAAGACGGATCACTAGAGGTATTCGCGGAGGTGCCCGAGGGTAGTGATGTTTGGCTTCTTGAGGGAACCCCCGATATACTCATCGAGAGACCCACAAGGATAACGCAGGCGGCCTTAGGAAAATTCAAGCTTAAACCAGAAGATGTGGCGTTTGGTATACTAATATACTGTGCCGGAACAATGTTACCAGTAAAGGATAAGATAGGTGATTCAATAAAGAAAGTCTATGAGATATTGAAGACTCCATTCATTGGGGCATTCACATTCGGCGAGCAAGGACATATTAAGGGTTATGGAAACTTCCACGGTAATTTGATGGCGGACATAGTATTAGTGAGTAAGAAGAAAAAGAGATTCCTATTTTTCTAAACCCTAGGGATGCGTAATATGTCTCATGAGTCCACAGAGGATATACTAAGAATATCCTTCAAATGTCCAGTATGCTCCGAGTTGATTGAAATTAAAGTAAGCAAAGCAAGCATAGATAATGCACCAGCAGGAGTTCTAACCCTACCTATACTCCATGAACATGAATTATTTGGGCCTCACCTCATAGTCATATCGGTCGACCCTCACGGATTTGTGAGATCCGGGTACTTGTATAGGCATCTAATAAAGGCCTCTAGGGGCGAAATGCTGGAGCTCCAGAGAAAGCTTGGCGAGCAATTAATGCAATGTACTGGTGATGCTCATCAACTTGTATTTTCTGGTAGGTTTGACCCAGTAAAGGATATTGATAGGATTATTGAGACATTCAGGTTCAAGTATAAGGAGGATATATTCATGACGATAATAGGTAGAATGATATCACTACGCATCCTAGAAAGGGAGAGGAAAATACTCAGCAAGTATAGAGGACCGAGGAGCCTCATAGATAAAATTATAATACCACTCCTAAAGAAAGTAAGAGTGAATGTGAGACGTTACCCTGGGCTAGAGGATACGGTGGAGATATTATCATCGAATTTCTCCCTAGAGTTCATTCTTGGATTCATTGACGGTATTCTAATGAAAATTAAGGAAAAAACTAAAATGGATTATAGGGTGATACCAGAATCACTAAACCCACCCTTAATCAGAATACGCAAAATAGGAGTCACAATCTCCCGATGATCATAGGGTGGTCTCCTCCTCGGATGCTTGTTAAAAAATATATACCCGGTGTCCAACGAGCCCACAATGGACTAACCCCCAGCGACCACAATCAAAGCCACTGTAGCTAGGACTACTCCCAGCACAGTCTTAAGCATCACTAGTAGACAGTATATTGGAAAAATTTTTGGGTTGTATATGATCTAGCAACGATTAACAAGGGAAGAAGGCTAAACTATATAGATAGAGACCATGATGACACATCATGAGGGATTATCTCATTGATGTATGGTAATTATGGGGGTGGAGATGCGTATAG
>CAZVPA010000290.1:0-1700 GCA_964628995.1 uncultured Nitrososphaerota archaeon
AGCATCCAGTCAGTGGACGGTCTCTCTTAGATTCTGGCTCTATTTGATATCTCCCGATATCGTATAAACGCCTATGAAATCCTGATACTTTATTTCCTTTCTTGTCAGTATTGACCTGATTTTTCTCGCATAGTATCTTCACGGTGTGATAAGCCCACACGGTGATGTGTCTTCTGTAGTTTTGATAGTATATTATCTATGGAATACATATCATCAAGATAAGCCCCCTCACCAAAGCTTGGGTTAACTTTTCATCAATCTTTCAAGCAACCACCTTTCTGTCCTCGTCGCCCCCTCTCCAATCCTCCTCTCGGTCTCCAGAAGGGCAAGTTCCGCTATGTCTAGTGCCTGGCGCTCTACTTTATCGCCTAGGCAATACTTCCTATACATCAGGCTTCCCAAGTGTAGGAATGTGGACATTCTCAGCCCGAGGTCTGGTCTGCCCGCTAATAGCTTCTCTAGGTCTTCCTGAGAAATTATGGGGTGTTGGAAGAATAGTATCGATAATAATTCGTGGTCACCCAATAGTGGGGCGAACAGCATTAGAGACACAAGTTCTGGGAGGACAAGGAGGTTTATCCTTTTCCTGAGGATGGTATAGGCTATTGTCTTCAGTATTGTATTCCTAGCCCGGCTTAGCATCCTCATTATTCTATCCCTTATATTATGATCCTCGGCCATCATGGTAGTTTCTATTATTGATGTGAACAACGCCAATATTGTCCAGATACTTGTTCTCCTCCAGGCATTATGTTTTATGCTTCGCGCAATGCTGTCTATGAATGGGGTGATCTTCTCTAGAAACTCCCTAGCAAAAATTCTTGGGTTCTCACTATTCATAATAACATTTGACATACCTAAAAAAGCGTAGGATGCTAATAGTGGATATATTGGAGACCTATAAGATATTTTCTTCGCCATGTCGGTGTAGAGTTCTCTATAAACCTCGGCAAATTTTCTCCAAGCCTCATAACTTTCCTTGTATGTCTCGGCCTCCCGGATGAGTTCTAGAAAACGCATATGAAAGTCGTGGAATAATTTATCCTCCAGTGGGAGCATCTCCTCTAATCTTTTTGGTCTTACAGCCGTAGGGGGGAGGTACAAGATGAGATACTCGTCGTCAGCCTCAGCGTGTCCCAGTAGTTCCCTCCCTAACTCTGTATATTCTTTTACTGTCTTATCGTATTGTGGATCCATATCTATTAGGGCTCTATAGCGAAGCTCAATATATCTCCTAACATTCTCATCCTCGATATAATCAAAGTATTTCCTCAGGAATAAACCATCAATTCTCGGGTCGACCCGAACGAGAGACATTGATGTATAGAGAATAGCGATCTTGCTTCCAGACCTCAACGCTGCCTTCCAAGCCCCAACAAAATCCCTAGCAAGCAACTTTTCTATCACTACCCTCAAATTATGCCTACTAACAGCCCCCCTCTCCAAGGCCCTCCTTATTTTTTCTTCAAAGTCCATAGTCCTCTTTTTAAGACCCCTCCTACATCGATCAATCCATCTTGGTGGCGCCTTTCTAGGCAATTCCAACGCATAATTCACCACATTAACGGCGATTTCCCTTGGCGGTATTTCCTCGAAAGCTCTCTTTAATGCCTCACTAGCAAGCCTAATAGTATCATCCATGACTAGCCCGGGAGTTATTTCGACATCCTTAAACGCGCTGTCAAGCTCATTTATAGCTC
>CAZVPA010000291.1:0-1683 GCA_964628995.1 uncultured Nitrososphaerota archaeon
TAGGAATAGGTGGGAAATCCTAATGCACATAACACTAGACTACCTCATAACCTCATTAGTAATTATAATCCTCCTAGTATCCTCAATCTACATAGTAATTTCTTATTCCAACTTTCCAGTCTCCTCTACAGAAATTGAACAAATGAGAACACTAGCAGACAAGACGCTTAACTTGATTCTTCTCAGCGACGGTAGTCCTGTTGATTGGGGATCAGATTTAAACGTAGATTCCTCAGATCTCAAGGGATTCGGTCTTCACAGAGTAAATGCCCCGATGTATGTACTCGATCCAGATAAAATTGGTAGATTACACGACAATTCTCCATACAAGATAGATCCTACCGATGCCGCTGGTAGTTTGGGCTTTTATGGAGACGGATACTTAGAAAAGGGTTTTTGTTTGATGGTAATTCCCGTTTTAAAAGTTGATATTAGAGAAATCTCTCCACATAAATTCGAAATAAGCGTTGCTGATTATGAAGGAAGAGTAGCACCAAATGTTCTCGTGAGATCGATCTACTTCGCCATTAATGTAAGCGATAATAAAATCTCCAGCTTCATATGGAATAATACACTAACAAATATGACAGATTATAACGGAATGTGCTTACTGGACTATACATCGTGGGCATCAAGCATAAACGCGAATAATTTTACTCTTATAGTTTACGCAGAGCAATATGGTCTCGAATCCGTAGGAACCTATCCACCAATATATCCAGAAAAAGCGGAGGTTTTCGCATATGAACACCAAATAGTTACGAAAAATCCAGGATCAGACATATCAGACGAAATCATCGCTTTAGCATCCGAGAAATCTATTGGTGTATTTCAAGTAAATAACCTTAATTTAGACGATGAACTGAACATCGTATTAGTAGTTGTTGATGGGAGGCTAACGCTAGTGCAAAGACCATACCCAGTAAACTATGGAACACAAAAACCAGGAGGATTAAAAACAGTCTGCACTACAAAATTCGTAACAATCGGAAGACTAACGTATGTAGCTCGTCTCTGCATATGGAGGATGAGCGAATGAAAAACAAAAAAGGACAAATAAGAGTTTTTGAAGCAGTATTTGCTACCGCAATAATTCTCCTGTCATTCTATATTCTGTCAACCTTATCTGCACCTACAAATCCCGCAATAATAAGAGGAGAAGAGGATCTGGAGAAAATAGGTTATAACGTTTTGAATACAATGGCAGAGGAAAGAATATTTGACAAAATAATGTTTAATGATGATTTCACGATTAAAGACGGTTGGGAAGACTCATTAAAAGTAATTCTTCAAGAGCTACTTCCTGAAGGTATCTTATTTAATGTAACTGTCTACAATGCAACTTATCAAAATGGTCTTGTTGAATTAAAATCATTCTACCACGTAAATCCAATTAGAAATTTTGAAGGGAACATTAGCAAACTTACATTTGTTACCATAACCTATGTTTATACAACTAAAGTTTATCGCGTAATGACCCCCAAAGGAGAAACTTGCAAATGGGCAACACTAGTCATAGTCATGCAATTATCAAGAGGTGAGACAGAATGAAGAAAAGAGGACAAATGATAGTGATAGCGGCACTTCTCATGGCAATACTTCTCGTTTCTCTACTACCAATAACCTACATGGCAACAACACACTACCGATTCATGAGATACAAATCAGTAAAAGAAATCACAG
>CAZVPA010000292.1:0-1671 GCA_964628995.1 uncultured Nitrososphaerota archaeon
ATCATTCATCTCAATCCTCTCCAGATAGGTATCAGAAGACAAGAAATACATGCCCGAATAGTCATACAGAACGATCTTAGGGGCAAAGTTCAAAGAATCCATCGAAACACCATCAAAAACAACTATAGAAGAATCATGTGCCTCCACAAACAATGAAGCATCCCCACCAAACCTAAAAGTCGAATTCCTGATGTATACTCGCGCATTTCCCTTCGTAATTATCAGTGCATATGGAGACTCAGGTTTCGTGTACTTAAAAGTAACATTCTCCAACAATACCCAGGAATCACCAAACACATAAATTGGCTCAGAAATAGTCACATTCCCAATAACAACATCAAAGGAATCAACATCACCGAACCCACGCATAATCTTATTACTATACCAAGGCGTACCAATGCTCTTCTCTAAAGAATCTCTTTCTCCCATATCAAAGATTGGTCTGCCCTCCATGGAAAAAATATTTACCGTGGCAACCACCAACAATAGACATATAATAACTCCACCATGTCCATACATTTCCAACACCACCACATAGAGAAAGAGCACAACCAGCGAGTCCCTTACAGAACCACTAATTGTGCTCTTTCCGCAGAAAAACAAAAAATCTTATTTAAAAGAGACATATGGAATTAAATCTAGTCGCTACTGATAAAACAGCTCTTTTGATCCTTGGCGACACTTCCATAAGATATACCCTTTCGTGGAAATTTCTATGCTTCTTCATTAGAAGTGTTTTGGGGGTTTTCCCTATTTTTGGAGAGTAGTTTTAAGGCTGAAAAGTATATTGGGAGAGTGGATATAAAGAGTATTGCCTGAACTAGGAACGGAGCCAGTGAGTTTCTAGTTGCTATTAGAGCCGCTATTATGGGTAGCGGTATACTCAGTATTATCTTTATGGCGGATACAAAACCAAAAACAGTACCCCTTAAATCACCAGGAACAGAACCCATAATAATTGTTTCATGAACAGTCCACCAAATGACCCATGAGACATACATAACACATATAGCTAATAGCGCTACAAGAAACTCACAGGGGAATATTGGGAGATAAATAATAGTATTGAAGCCATAGAATTTGCTACCAAGGCAGAATACAAAAGCTTTTGAGACCCCTTCTTTCTGAGATAATCATAAATCATAACCCCTATAGCACCCAAAAGACCACCAAAACTATAGACAAGAGATATACCCAGAGGACCAACACCAAGAATATTGAATAGGTAGTTTTCAAGTATAAAGAATGGTGCAATCTCGTAACCAACAAAGATGAGTATCTCCGCCACGACAATGAGTACTAGGATCCTAGGCAAAGAGAGAAGATCCCTAAGAATATTCCTCCTCCCAGCAGTCTCTCTGGGTGGCGTTGTTTTTGGGATAAATAAAAGCACATAAAAAGTCCTAAATATTCGGAATGCTATCGAATGAAAAATCAGCATACGAAAACGAGCCACAAAATCCCGATCAAGAAACAATCCGTATAGAGGAACAACGAGAAACTGAACAAAGTAAGGCCAAAACATATGGTGCTTATAGGCTATCTCAAGCTTATCCTGAGGATATAAATCCCTCTCAATAGACCGATAAGCAACACCAAATATCGACGCTACAGCATAAATAGAAAAAAAGATTATGAAATCATTTAGCGACCTAGCATAGCGAAGAAGTA
>CAZVPA010000293.1:0-1637 GCA_964628995.1 uncultured Nitrososphaerota archaeon
CCCCCCGCAACTATTTCCAGAGCCACAGCAATACCATAATTATACATTGGGTATAGTCCAGCGATAACAATGCCTATACCACGTACAACTACCAACACCGCAGATATGAGAAACATTATTGACATGAAGAGCTCCACAAGATCCTCAAGCCTATAGTATCCATATGGGAACCTACCATTGGGTTTCTTCTTCATTATGTGTAGAGATACACATATGGTCACAATTACTAGTGTATTAGAGATGGAATTTAGTGCATCCGCAATAAGCGCCATACTGCCCGTGTAGATACCGACGACAAACCTAACTAGAGACAATACGAGGAGGAATATCAGTACATACTTAGCAGCCCTACCCGTCCTAGCTAGGCTTTCCTGGTCATCCTCCGGTAACAATTCTCCAGTCACCACACTTCAGAAAATCCAGCAAAATTATGAACCACCCATATAAATAGTACCTTTAATCATTTATATAGGACAAATATATTCATAAGTATATGATATCTGAGGTGGCCCCTACATGGGTTCTGCGCGGTTTATGGAGAGGATAGACATATTCTTTATAGGCCAATAAGCAACCAGCTAAACCGTAGCAATTCCTATAGGGTTGCCATGTTGGTAGGGTCGTTATGATGGAGGATACTTAAGGATTATCTTTCTCTCATAGTTTTTTTTATAGTACAGATTTTGCGACAATTCTTACCGATTCCTCGATCATGCTTGCGAGAAGACTAGGTAGTTCTGGTATATCTACCTTCATGAACCCCCTTATCAGTATTGCCTCTGCTTCCTCCCTAGTAAAGCCGCGTGCTATGAGCCATATTATCTTTTCCTCTGATAGTTTTCCAACAGCGGCCTCATGCGTTAGGGATACATCATCAACTGTTGCTTCGAGTATTGGTATTGTTATTATTTCTGAGGTTCTAGATAGAAGGAGGCCCTGGCAGTCTATATGTCCTTTTGCTCCTCCAGCAGAACCAGTGATTTTCGCGCGTGTTATTATCTTGCTAGTATCTTTTGTTATTGATCTGGAGACTATCTGTCCGCTTGACCCCTCACCATTGAGGTTCAGTATGTATCCGCTGTCAGCGATTGCTGATCCCTCTAGAGCTATTATTGATGAGAGATATGCCCTCGCATTTCTGTTTAGGGTTACGGTCGGCATCGACTGAAATGTTCTTAGTTTTGTGAACGCTATATAATGGGATACAAAGACACCACCGTCTCTCACAATAACCCCCGTTCTTGGCCTTATATGCATTGCTTCTCCCCAGTTGTGTATCATCACATAGTTTACTCTTGCGCCCTCACCAACATAGATTTCTGTCACTCCAGCGTGGAGACCCACCGTTTCCTTCATTGCTGTGCATCCAGTGATTATACTTACCTCACTTCCCTCCTCCGCTATAACTATGTTGTGTGGGGCTTGGAGTGACCCTTTCATCTGCATTAGGAGGCATGCCTGGATTGGGAGCCCTACCTTTTGACCCTTCTTTACCCTTATGAAGTATCCTCCTGATCCCCTTAGTTCTGCTATTGCCGTGAATTTGTCTGTATCCACATTTACTGTTTTCCAGTAGTACTCCTCGAGTTCCCTGCCATACCTATCTATGGCCTCATCCAGACCCATTACTTCTACGC
>CAZVPA010000294.1:0-1636 GCA_964628995.1 uncultured Nitrososphaerota archaeon
GTCACCTTCGTCGCTATGTTGAACTTAATATATATGGACAGGGACTGATTTATATTTTTGAGGAGACTATAATTCTCCATGGTAACACCCCAACTTGCTAGAAATATCTTAGCAGTAAAGTTTATACATTTGATATATGCATTCCCTGGAACACATGTGAACATGTGGTACCCCTTGTAGCACACAATAGTCTTTGTCCCTCCACTATAATTATACGTTAGGTTAAAGTCGATGTCTAGGGGTAGATTCTCGAAGTCTGCAATACCCACACCAACCTTGAATAACTGAAGGACAATGCTTATATTGGCAACAAAATCTGACTGGTTGTACTGTGTGGAATTCTCGACAATTATGTTGAAGTCTGTCGCGTTAAAGCTGGCATTCACCATGCATAGGGCTCCAGATCTATTAGATAGTGGTATGTCATATATTGTTGCTACCCCCCTATAATCCGTCTCGGTTATCCCAAACGAGTAATGATTCGAGATATTTACCCCTATCTTTGCCCCACCTACGCATTCATTATCTGGCCTCATAACAGTGATATTTACATACCCTAGATCGGCGATCGCTAAAAACTCAAGGTTGTTCTCATCAAGTGCCCCCCTGAGTGACTCATCTATATCGACGCCATAGAAATCGTAGCCTACATCGAAATAAATACTGTAGTTGCCGAATGGGGTATTATTCAGCATGAGCCATCCATTGGTATCGAGCATTATATACTTGCCCCAGTAGGATGTTGGGGTGTATGTGGAGTTTATGAGGCATATATTGAGTGTTAGTGGATGGTTGAAGACCCCATTGATCGATCTATGGTACTCCATCGCCAACCTAGCGTCACATATGGGCATATCAATGGTTACTAGTGAGCCATTACTTATGGTTACGAATACATCCTTTGAGAGGACACCAAATACTGTGGATGCATTACAAACTATTCTATATGAACCAAGGATTAGTGGCCTATACACATAGACATTATACGTACTTTCCCCCGTTATATTGGTAATATTGTATATCGGGACCTCCAAACCATCGAGATACATCCCTATTACGGAGGAAATATTCACCTTTATTGATCCCGATTCACTATACGCTGTTTTTTGTGCGACAACATATACTATGTGGTTCCTTGTCTGTACCCTCGCTACCTCCACAATATTTTGTTGGTTCATAAGGCCACTATGGAAGAGCCCCAATACCTCCCTTAGATATGCCTCATAGTTCTCGATATTCTTGTCGTTGATCGAAAAGGTATTCTCCACCCCCATAACAAACCTATAGCTCATGTGTTGTTGAGGATAGAGAACCATATTATTCATGTCGAGACCTATAGCACTATACATTCCATCATATAGGTAGTCAGTATCTGTCCCATTCCTAACCATGTATGATCCCTGGGCTATAAATACCTTGCTGGTGGAGGAATTCTCCTCAAGCTCCAAAATGTATGCTAATGCTTTATCACCTGACACCCGACCCAAACTATCTCCGCTCCAATACATATATGCACATTCGGTTCCAGAGACACTTATCTTATTAAGTCCTATCGGTAGCCCCATAGAATTCCCCTTAGGGGTATAGCCATATACCATGGGTGATGGTTCCGATGTATCATCATACCAGCTAAATA
>CAZVPA010000295.1:0-1577 GCA_964628995.1 uncultured Nitrososphaerota archaeon
ATTGGCTGTATATTGAATGTTGGACAATAGGTAATGCTAATAAAGTAGAATTATCCATATAGTCTGAGGTTGGTGTGTGGTGTTAGGTATGAGGGTTGAGCTGGTGTTTTTCCTTAAGCCTGATGCTGTGATTAGGCGTTATGTTGGCGCGCGGACATTGAAGATATTGATTGATAAAATCCCCAATATTGAGTTTCTTTGTTTTCAGGGGATGTATGTTGATAGGGACTTCCTAGCTGAGGAACACTATCTTGAGCACAAGGGGAAGTTCTTCTATGAGTGGCTCGTTAACTATGTTGCCTCAGCACCAATATTGTTGTCCATAGTTAGGACAGATGAGGAGAATATTTTCGAGATACGCAAGTTGCTTGGCCCCACGAAGCCTGAGAAAGCAGCTGTTGAGGCCCCTACAACGATAAGGGCCTTATATGGGATAATGGGTGGCGTCAATGTGGCCCATGCTTCCGATGGTGTTGAGACCGCAAAGAGGGAAACAGAGATATGGGTTAGGTATTTGAAGGAGAAACACGGTATCGATGTGGAGAAGGCTGATCCTAGTAGTGTTCTCGGAACCGTACAGAATTATATAGATAAGTATATTGATTTCCCAATGATAGATGTTGTAAGGTATAGAGAGCTCCTGATTAAGGTTGTGGATGGTAGTGCTGAGAGAGATGTTATAGAGGGGAAGATAACGGAGCTCTTGGGTAGAGAGACAGAGGAAATATTCATTAAGAATGGCCTAACCAAGGAGCTGGCCAAGATAACGGTTGATAGTGTATTATTGGGGAAGTAGGCTGACGATACATTGTATAGAATACTTGGTGTCGATCTAGCCGGGAAGGATGGGAACCCGACGGGTTTTTGCCTGATAATGGGGGATACAGTACTAAGTATTGGTGAGTTCAGAACACTAGGAGGGCTCAAAGAGTACATTGGGATATTAAGGCCCACAATAGTAGCCATAGATTCCCCCCTAAACCTCCCTAGGAGGGGCCAATATAGGGACTGTGATATCCTCCTAAGGAAATATGGTATACAGCCACTACCACCAATGATGAAGTCGATGAGGATGCTTGTGGATAGGGCAATAATCTTGGTGGAGTTCCTCAAGTCGATGGGTATAGAATACATAGAGACATTCCCAGCTGGGGCACTAAAAATGCTTGGGTTCCAGAGGAAGCCCCGGAGTAAAAACGAGAGAAGAAAAATGTTCCAGATAATAACAAAGAAATATGGCCTCCGCAGGATGATCGACCCCTCCGACCTCACAAAGGACGAGTTTGATGGATTCATATGCGCCATAGTGGGCTATACATACATAAAGAACATGCACATGGTGGTGAGGGGTGAGGAGTGCGAAATAATACTACCAAAACCAATCACTGGGGGTTCCTTACGGATAGACTTCTATACTGATCATCCCCTATCCTGAATATCCTCGCTCATATTGTGGTATTGACTAGAGCAAGAGTATGGCATGGATGTCTCGAATTTGTTTTATAATTTTTAAGTTAAAAAATTTTAACTTAAATTCTATTAACTTAGAGGGATATGTCATGATGCGCTATACACCT
>CAZVPA010000296.1:0-1532 GCA_964628995.1 uncultured Nitrososphaerota archaeon
AGCTCGTGGGAGTTCTACTAGATGAGGGGGCCAGTTTTATGGAACTACAAAAAATGTCGAGAAGCTTGTTAGAAGTTATGACCCATGCATCTCGTGTGCGGCTCGATTTCGGAAATATTAGATTTTATGATATATCAACTTTTTCTATCTGACAGCGTTGCGGCTCTTCAGTGCTTTAGTGATATTATTATGAGTGTTGTTGCACACGGTATAGGGATGATGAATAAGAATCTCAGTAACCTCTCGTAACCGCCATACATATATATGCCGATGATGGAACCAAGAAATATCAAAGTTGAAGCAATGAGTATGAGGATTCGACCATAGCGAAATAGGGCTTTTTTGTGGTACTGTAAGACTAGACCACATAGTGCGAGTATCGCACCCGCGAGAAGGAAAATTCCAGAAGAAAAAGAAGGAAGTTCATGTGAGACTCCTGCTTGGCTAATTATGCCAAATCCAGCCACATCTACATAACCAAGAGTACTAGTATTGAGTAGCTAGCCCAGATTCCAAGTTGTTAAATTCTACTTTTGTCTATTTAAATATAGATTTTCTTATATATTTACGTGCTCAATTGGTGTGATAATTGTTCCCTGAGATAAATTCGTTTGATCGATGGTTTTTTGATGATACTGCTGATCGATTGGGCGTTAGTCCTATTGCTGTTGTCCAGGATTATACTGTGACTGTGGTTCTATACTATCTGTATAAGAATAATATGATCAGCGATTGTGTCTTTAAGGGTGGTACGTCGATCAAGAAGATATATTTTCCAGATGCAAGATTCTCTGTGGATCTAGATTTTGATAGTAAGTACTCTATGGAGAGTCCAACTAAATATGCGACCGAATTCGAAATGAAACTCAATAGGCTTGTCAACACTGTCTTAGGTAGTGTCTATATATATGAAATCGAACGCATCGAGACATCATCATGGCTGTTTTTCAATATCAAATACCGCGTATTTGACTATGATGAGCTAACCAGAATAGACATTGATCATGGTCCAGCTAGGGCTTCATTCGTGAAGCAAAAGGTTTATGCAGAGCCGTATATAAGTGATGTGTTCTCAGTTGATGTCTATCCGGTAGAGACGATCTTAGAGCAAAAAGTAATCGCACTAATAGACCGCAACACAGCTAGGGATCTCTGGGACATATATTTTCTTCACGTCATAAAAGGCGTCAAACCAAACAACCCGCTAAGAAGAATCGTAGAAAAATACAACAGAGAAAACAACACAGATTTCGACCTCAGGAAAATTCTCTTCATTGTGGACGAGATAATATCAGAAAGCGACTTTATGATACTCTCCGAGATCTATATACCCTCAAACGTTCAGAGAGATTTCAGTGAGGTCAAGCATGGAGTTAGGGAGTTTATCGAAGAGTACTGGAACTTCTGTTAGGTATAATATATTCGGAATGCTATATTATGGTGAATAAAAATAGAAAGAAAATCAATGTTGAACATATTAGCGGATCTAATATCTAGCAAGAAGTTTGCCTTTAGGTCGGATGATCTGCGAG
>CAZVPA010000297.1:0-1514 GCA_964628995.1 uncultured Nitrososphaerota archaeon
TAAGATTGGATGAGCTTAGTGATGGAGAGTCCGCAGAAATTATAGGCTATGATGAGGAGACCCCACCTAATCTAAAGATGAGGTTTGTTGGTATGGGGCTTACTCGTGGTGTCGTTGTCAAAAGGGTTAGGCGTTCAGTTTTGGGCGACCCCATAGAGTTTAGGGTGAGAGGCTATTGTGTTTCTCTTAGAAGATCCGAGGCTCGCTATATTAAGGTTAGAAAGCTTGGTGGTGAGAAATGAAGGAGATAGTTGTAGCGGTCATTGGGAATCCAAATGTTGGAAAATCCACATTGTTTAATGAGTTGACTGGTGCAAAGCAGTATATAGGGAATTGGCCTGGTGTAACGGTTGAGAAGAAGGAAGGAGAAAAAATTTTTGGTGACTACAAAATTAGATTTGTGGATCTTCCTGGGACCTATGGACTTGGGGTTTCCTCGATAGATGAGCGCATTGCGAGGGATTATATCATTTTCGAGAAGCCGGATGTTGTTGTGAATATCGTGGATGCATCTAACCTGGATAGAAACCTGTATTTGACATTAGAGTTGATTGAGACGGGTGCCAGAGTTGTTATAGCGTTAAATATGATGGATATCGCTGAGTCTAAAGGTATTAATATTGATGTTGATGCATTATCAAAAGAACTGGGCGTCCCAATTGTTCCTACTATCGCCACTAAAGGTGTGGGTATAGATGAATTATGTAGTGTGATTATTAAGGTAGCCGAAGGAAAAATTAGGTATAGGCCACCCAAAGTAAAGTATCCGGACACCATAGAGAAGGCAATAATGGAGATTTCGGGTCTTCTGTCCAGAATAACCAAGGATATAAACACCAGATGGCTGGCAATAAAGCTACTGATGCAAGACAAGGGAATCGTTGAGTATATAGAAGGTATAGAGGGGGGCGAAGAAATAGTATCTGTGGCGAGAAATTATGTAGAAAAAATAAGAAGCGAACTTGGTGAGGATCCACTATTCATTATAGCCGAGGCAAGATATGGCATGATATCTGAGATGATGCAAAAAGTAATTTCTAGGGCGTATGTGAAGGCTGTGGATATAAGCGATCTACTTGATAGGGTTCTAACTCATAGAATCCTTGGCCTACCAATATTCTTCGTGATTATGTGGTCAGTGTTTCTATTCACATTTAATGTTGCAGCACCCATTGTTGACGGCATAGACTTATTATTTAGTTGGATTGGAGAGATCATAGAATCTTCGGATATCAATCCACTCCTAAAATCATTCCTTGTTGATGGTATAATCTCGGGGTTCTGTTCGATATTAGTATTTGTCCCCAATATATTCTTCCTCTTCCTAGCAATGTCCATACTTGAGGATATAGGATATATGTCCCGTGCAGCATTCAATCTTGACAGAATTATGAGGAAGTTTGGTCTGCATGGAAAATCGATAATATCTATGATTCTTGGTTTTGGATGCAATATTCCCGGAATCATGTCCGCAAGAACTATTGAATCGGAGGAGGATAGACTCACAACAATAC